>CAISYK010000928.1 GCA_903889605.1 uncultured Bacteroidota bacterium | reverse complement strand
TGCCTTAAAGCAATCATAAGGAAGCATAACTAATTGCTTACAAATACATTTTATGTGTTTTGCCTTACTGCGAGTTTTTTTCTTTGCGGCCTTTGTCTGAAATAACTAATGAAATTGCCGATTAATTATTTCATTTTAACAACTTTCTGATAAAAGACGATTGAATTAACACTCATTTTAATGAAATATACCCCTGATGCTAACTGAGGCATAGCAATGTTTTCCTGATAAGTTCCGGAGTTTTTATTTCCATTAAAAATGAGCTGTATGATATCACCCAAAACATTTATAAGTTCTATTTTCACTTTAGCCTGCATTCCTGCGGCTATGTTTTCAGGAACTTTATATACAATATTCAAATCGTTAGTAAATGGATTTGGAAAGGGCTGTACAGAATTTTCAGCAAGTTCGATATCCTGAATTCCAACAGTACATAATCCAGTAATATTAGCATCCATCCATGCAGTTCTGGCGGTAATCCAGTTTTTTAAATCCAAAACTTCGCCCATGTAATCAGCATTATATTGATTTTGTGGGTTTGGCGAAATGTATGCCCCCATGGTTGGCCATTGGGTAAAATTTCGCTGCTGCGCTTCATTAAGCAAATTAGCACCTGCATCAATATAATTATTCAAATATGTATTCTCCAAAATGCCCTGGCGAAGTTCCTGCCAGCGACATGCCAGCTTATTTAAAAAATAGCTGTCCTGTAAAAAACGTCCCCACCAAGCAGGGCTTGGATAATCGTTTACAGCTGTCTGGTATTCCCATCCTGCAGGAGAAAATGCATTTCCATAATCAGCATTATGCCATGCAATATCATAATCCCATACAGGGCCAATGTGTAATTTTCCTCCATACGAAATATTATCTTTATACAAAAAGGTACTTAACCTATAGGCATCCACATTTTTACTGAGTTCATTAATAATAAAAAAATCAATGAATGATTCTACATCTAAATATTTTCTATATCCATTTGCAGGATCAGCATAAGAGGCCGAATTAATTACAGTTTCAACAGTATCCATAAAATATTGAATATAATTTTTTTGCGGAACAGTAATATCAACGTCTTTTGGATATACATATTGGTAGTAGAAACTCGAGTTGTTTTGTGAATTGCCTCCAATTAATGAATACCATCCGTCTTCATCAGGCCTGTCAATTTTAATTATATAACCTCCTGTAATGTCAGGATATAAATTTTCATCAGGCTGCAGTTTTGAAATATCAACCCTGCTGTTATTACGTTTTGGCTTTTCCATGAACTCATAAACACCTTTATATTCATTATTAATTACTAGTTCAACATTTTTATAACGCGGAGAATAGTGCCCCATTTCGCGAAAAAGGTCATAAGCAATTGGATTTCTAATTAGGGTTTTATCAGTATATGAAGCTGTTAATACCCAATCACTTTCCGCGGGCATTCCAAGTAAGGATACGTTGAGATCATTTCCTGAAATGTCATGTGTTTCAAGAGCATAAGATTTTTTATCAAAATTTTTGGAAGTATTGCCCCTGATATGAATCATCGTTTTTCCATTATAGTTATTCCTGTTATCGATTGTGTCATTTCTTTGACCCGCTCCATTATCTATAATACCCATATTTGCTAATATTTCTGAGTCGGAAATTGATTGATTGCCGGTATTAATAAAAACAATTGGAAGATTAGACGAGGTAAATATTACCGGCTTGGATGGAGAATTGCCGAAACTAATGCTCCAGCTTAATAATGAACCGGCATTGGCATTATCCTGAAAATCCTTAACGATTAGTTTCCATAATCCATTTCCTGTCTGTCCATTATTAAAACGGCCTATAAATCCTATTGGTTTATAAGTCCCGTTATAAGGGCCATTTGTCAAGGTGATGGATGAATCTGCCCTGCTGTCCAAACACGTATTTGTAAAGTTTGTGCCGGACAAGCTGCTCCCCTGCAGCAGTTTGACAACCCTGCCGTCAGGCGATTTCAAGGAAATGGTTAATTCTCTGTTAACAGGATGATTAATATTGATGCACACTTGTTCAACCCCGAAAGCGCTGTCCAATTGCGCAGGAACAAGACCTGTAACCAAAAGGTTAAAATATGTTTCTTGCCCGTCATTTGTGATGTTTCCTCCGGTACCAGTATATATTTGTGCTTTGATGCCGACCGAAAATAGAAGAGAAGTGATAGTTATACTTGAAATTAAATACCCCCTTTTTATAATGAGTAAACAAATTAATGATTTTCTGAATAAGAATATATTTTTTTTCATGCTGATTGGTATATTATATATAATAATTTTATTGTTCTTTTAACTTTATGATTTTT
>CAISYK010000927.1 GCA_903889605.1 uncultured Bacteroidota bacterium | reverse complement strand
TTGGAAATGACATTTTAGAAACCTCCGATAGCAGCCTCTTAATGGTCGGCTTTGCCGATACTTCAATTTATAAAGGACTTATTGTCAAAACAGATAAATTAGGAAATTTTAAATTTGCAAAATGCGAAATTGTTGCTCAATATCAAGTTTATTCCTCAATTAATAAATATTCTTCTTCAGCAGTTTTGCTGTCAGGTTCGACTAACGAATTGTTTATAGCAATTGGAGATAACGCATTGGAATCTCTTTGTAATGTTACATCATTGGTCGTGCAGCAATATTCACCTACCATTTCAAATAATTTTATTTCCTATGCTCCGACTAATCTTTCATTTACTGAGGATAGTTTACCAATTTCATTTACAACTGACACAATTATAAAAAATATTTTATGCACAAATGTTTCGACAAATGAAAGTAACATTATTCGAAATGAAAGCAATGTATTCCCTAACCCATTTTCCACACAAACAATTATATACACAAACAAAAATTGCAATAACGCTACCTTGTCTGTTTTCAATATATTCGGGCAAGAAGTAAAACAAATAAAAAATATTAGCGGCCAGACAATTGCTTTGTATCGTGACAATTTACCAAGCGGACTGTACATTCTACGACTGACAGAGGACAACAAAAGTTTTAAAACAGACAAATTAGTAATCACAGACAACTAAGTTGACTGTGCATCGAAAAGAATGCACTGTGGCTAACATCAAATAAGCTCAATTGCCGCTAATAGCAAGCTTCATCACTTGAGCTCGCAATTGAAATAGGTCGTGGCAAAAACCTTTCAAAGCGGTAGAAATTTTTAACTATTAGTTTTTGCCACTTGTAATTTTATAATTATTTTTACGAAAGCGGCAACAGTCGCTTATTTTGCCGTTGGTGGCAATAAGGTAAAAAACGCTAACTCGGAATTTTAACTTAAGACAGTTCTTTAGAATTACTTCAGGACAGAAAAAATAAAATGGAGAATAGTAGCCACTAAAAAAAACGGTGTGATAACCGACTACACAAAAGCCAAATTGATTAAAAAAAAACAAAAAACAACCCCATAATTTATGTCTTCAGTAATTGAAACGAAAGCAAAGAAATATTTGCTTAAGCAATTTAAATCATCAGTTTACAAATTTTCATTAGCTCCTGCAAAATCAGGATATGACTTAACGATGCTTAATTTAAAAAATAACAAAAAAACTAGAATTGAACTAAAGTCAACTAACCATAAATATTTAAAATCACAAATAATTAATTCGGTCGTATTCAGTACTGAAAAAGAGGCTAACCTTTTCATTACTGGTAAAACAAAAGTACTAAGATTATTTATGGGTAGTCGACCATATATTTTGAAACTATTTGACAATTCTATTTTGGGAAAAGAAGGGAAAATTACTGTAGAATATCGGTCAACAATAAAAGGGAAAAAAGACCACAGCAAAATAATAGACATTAAATAATCTGTCCATAAAGACATTTTAGAAAATATGAAAGAACATATCGAAAATATCAAAGAAAAATTGAAACCATTGGCATTTTGGAAAGAAATAATATTATTTAGCATTGTTCTATTGTTTTTGAATAGCTGTGCTTCTAATTCCAATTCTCGAAATTCTACTAAAAATGAAGAAACTATTGTCTGCGCTGGTTATTCCGTTTATTCAGATGATTCAGGTTCAGGTTATCTCATTATCTATTTAACAGGTTCCAATCTTTCGCACGGTCTTGGTTTTAGAATAGTGAACTTTAGTAATGGCTATTTTATTTTGCCGGCACAACCGGGTGAAAATATGGAAGGACCTTTTGAGACATTTCAAAAAGCTGTCGAAAAAGGGATTAATATACAAAGGGCATTTTATATCTGGGACGTATTCAAGCCAACAGCCTTAAATTCCGATAATAGTTGGAAATTCGAAATAGGAGATAAAATTCAAGATAATCTTGGAACATTATGGTTTGATGCATGCGGTAGCCAAGTTATTAAAAAGAATACAAGTGAAAATAATCAGAAAGATGGTTCTTCAGAAAAATATACTAACGGTGCAAATGAGACAATGACCAACTCAAGTGGATCTGAATATTCAGAAACTCAAGCCAATTTTGAAATCATAAAAATAGGCAGCCAAAGTTGGTGCACAAAAAACCTAAATATAAGCACCTACAAAAACGGAGATGCTATACCTCAAGTGCAAGATGCTAATGCTTGGGAAAACTTAAGAACTGGCGCTTGGTGCTATTACGAAAATAAGAAAGAAAACGGTACTACATATGGCAAGTTGTATAACTGGTACGCAGTAAATGACCATCGAGGATTAGCGCCTAAAGGTTATCACATACCAAGCGATGAGGAATGGACAACCCTTACCGATTTTCTTGGCGCAGAAAATATAGCTAGCATGAAAATGAAAAGCAAAAGCGGTTGGAATAATGAAGGCAACGGCAATAACGAAAGCAACTTTGCAGGTCTTCCTGGTGGAAATAGGCATAACGATGGGATATTCTATGACATTGGCAACTTCGGTTTTTGGTGGAGTGCTTCGAAGAATACGAGGAGTTCTGGAGCGTATGGCCGCTGTCTCGGTTACTACTTTGGCGATGTGAGCAAATACCATGGTGTTGAGCGAAGCGGGTTGTCAGTCCGTTGCCTTGGGGATTTAATAAATGAGAATGGTGCTGCACCAAGTTCTGATTCTACTTTACCTGAGCAGGGAAATGTGACAGAAATTATTGAACCTGAAAAAGCAGAAATATTTTCTATTGTCGAGCAAATGCCCAGTTTTCCGGGTGGAGACGCCGCAATGACGAAATGGATAAAAGATAAAATTGAAGCAATCGGATATCCAAAAATGGAAAAAGAAGCTGGTATTTTTGGTACTTGTTATGTTACTTATGTAATCGATAAAGAGGGCAATGTTAATAATATAAAGATACTTAGAGGTGTTGATGGGGGAGATGGATATAATATAGTTGCCATACAGGTAGTAAAATCAATGCCTAAATGGGTTGCAGGAAAACAAAATGGCCGTGAGGTATCTGTCCAATACAACTTGCCAATTAAATTCGTTAGGAACAATAATTAAAAAGAAAATGAAATTAAATTCCAGAAACTGATACAATATTTTGTTGATAAAAACAATAATTAATTACAAATTCAAAAAGAAGAATTCAAAAAGAATATTTTAAAAATTAACTAATGGAAAATAATAACACAAATCAACCGCAGGTACAATCAATTACTATTCAGATACCTACTATTTCTAAAATTGCGAGCAAACGCCCAATAATCCCCACTTCATTTGTTATTATTATTATTTGCTTCTTTTTTTCTTTTTGCGATTTTAAATGTGGAAATAATGTCAGAATGTCAATAACAGGTATTGATTTTATTAGAGGAAAAAATATAGATAAGGATAACCCTTTCAATATGCCTGACCCTTTTCAATATGGAAATTCACAGTCAGCTTATTACCAATCCCCTATTCAAGAGAATGGCGATAACGGTTCGTCAGCGGTAAATAGGCTGATGTGTTCGACATTATCAATATTTGCTTTTTTATCAGCTATTATTGGATTTTTCTTTTTTTTATTTAAGAAACAAAAGGGCGGTATATTTGGCATAGTCGTTAGCGCTTTTGGATTCGGTTCGTTATCATTGCTTTATCTTTTTGTAAATGATGTTTTTAATGAAAAAATGAAGGACTCCCCTCTTTCTATCGTTTCAATTGATTTTCAATTTGCATATTGGTTAGCACTACTATCATTCGCAGTAGCAGGTGGTATGAGTCTTTTGCGGTTAATAGGTATTACAGGTGTTAAATCAAATGTTCCACAGGGCATTCCAAAAGTATATTTAAAAAATGAAAATATAGTTTCTACAACAAAGACAACACAACTTAATAAAGATATTAGGAATCCTATAATTGCCGGAACTACAAATAATGTCATTAATAATAAAACTGAACAAATAGATATTTCTGCAAATTTGGAAAACTCAACTCAAACAAATCCAACTCCCACAAAACAAGTTATTGAAGAAAAAGATAAACCACCGAGAAAAAGAATTACATCAAAACAAAAAAAGTATATATTAATTGTATCAAGTCTCGTAATTGTTTTAGGAGTTGCTGGATACTTCTCATTTAACTATCTCGCTAAAAATCCATATCGAAAAGCAGTTTCAGCAATAGCTGTGGGCGATTTTCAACAAGCCAGATATTACGCGGACAATTGCTACACAGCAATTAATAATCAAGAATTGGAGTTAACTTATGATGAGAAAAAGAATTTAGACCTTGCTTCTGATATTGCAAATTTGTTACAAAAATTTAGTGATTTTAAACAAAAGTTTCCGAAACCAGCCCAACCAATATTTTCACAAAGCAAAGTGGTTTTCGAAAAAGAATACACTCAAATAGCACAAAGATCAAATCTTTTTGTAGAAATTCCATTCAAAAATATTTTAGAAAAAACTTCGGTTGATATTGATATAAAAAAGTTAATGAATTCATTTATTAAATATTCAGATTCACTTAGAATCGGCCTTGCTGAATATATTTTAAATGACTCTTTTCTACTTGCTACTAAGACAAATAAAATTATAAGAACCAAAGAAGGTTATTCTTCCGCAGAAGAAAATGTTAAAATAGCAATAAATAATATCATTGATAAGGACCAAAATGCGAATAAAATAAGCTCACTCCAAGCAAAGTTAAAAATCGTATTACAAGCAATAAATGATAATATAAAAAAACAAGAAGATGAACAAAAAAAGATAGAACAGGATTCTTTGCAAGAAGGGGATAGTGAAGGGAACAATGTGGGGGATATATAATTGTGACATTTTATTTTTGCTAATTGAGTTTTTACTCATTTTTTAATGAGCATTTCGACCGATGTTTTTTGACCTTAGGAGTTGGGACAAAATAACCTTTCCATCTTGTCCCAACTCCTAAGGTGGCGCTTTTAGACAGTTTTGTGAGTTAATAAAGTTTTGTGCTTGTGGACAATTTTGTGGGTTAAGACCGTTGAACTTATTGACTGTTGTGCAGTTAGACAGTTTTGTGGGTTACGAAATTTGAGACAGACTATATACGGAATAAATTACTTACTGCTGCCAACATAAAATATGCTATACCCTTGCCGACACGCTCAAAAAGGCCAATGCGCGGCATCGCATATTTGACCGTTGCAAGCAAGTTTATTAAAAAAAAATAATCGTAAGCCGACAGACAATTTTACAATATCAAAAGTGTGTGAGTAATCGGACTTTTCTGTGTTTTGCGAACTGTGGTAATTTGACTTTTATGAGTTTACCGAATTGCGTGTAATCAGACTTCTGGGTTTTATAATTTGGGGGTAATCGGACTCTTTGGTGTTACAAACCACGTGTAATCCGACTTCTGGGTTTTACGAACTTTGGTAATCGGACTGTTGGGTGTTACAAACTGCATGTAAACAGACTTTTGTATTTTACAAACTTCGGGTAATTGGACTGCTGGGTATTACAAACCTCATGTAATAAGACTTTTGGGTTTTACGAACTTTGGGTAATTGGACTGTCGGGTGTTACAAACCGCGTGTAATCAGACTTCTGTGTTTTACGAACTTTGGGTATTCAGACTGCTGGGTGCTACGAAAGGCGTGTAATCTGACTTTGGGGTTTTACGAACTTGGGGTAAGCGGACTGTTGGGTGCTACAACAAGCGTGTAATGAGACTTCTGGGTTTTACGAACTTGGTGTAATTGGACTGTAATAATTGTAATCGGAGAGAAAAGAAAACCTGCTTGCAACATTGGCTAAGCGTTATGGCCGTTTATTGTACGCTTCAAATTTTCAGCCCGCAAGGAAAAAAGGTCGTGGCAAAAACATTTCACAGCGGAAGAAAATTATTTTTTATTTGTTTTTGCCACTTGTAATTTTATAATTTTGTTTACGAAGCCG
>CAISYK010000926.1 GCA_903889605.1 uncultured Bacteroidota bacterium | reverse complement strand
TATTGGCAGCAATAAGTGCTACAAAGTAGATGTACGTCCAAAAAATAAAAAAGATCTGGCTTATTCAGGCACATTATGGATTACCGATACCACTTTTGCTGTTAAACAGCTGGATCTGGAGATCACCAAAGATGTGAATTTTAATTTGGTTGACCGTGCCCGTATCCAGCAGCAGCTTATTCCAACAGAGGCTGGACCGTGGGTTCCTTCTCAAACACATGTGATGATTGATTATGCTAACATCACAAAAAAGCTGGTGAGCATGGTAGTTAATATCTATAATTACAACCGCTTTTTTATTGTGAACAAACCTAAAGAAAAAATATTTTTTGATACGCCAATAGAATTTGCAGAAGACGCTGTTACCAAGGATTCATCCTTTTGGGAACATGAGCGCCCGGTTCAGATAACACCTGTCGAAAGGCAGTCATACACCATGATTGATACTTTGCGCAAAATTCCAGTTGTAAAGAATTCAGTGAACTTATTATATTTTTTATTTTCAGGATACAAAGATATTGGTCCTGTAGATTTAGGACACTATTCTCAAATTTATGCTTACAATCAATATGAGGGAACCCGTCTGCGCTTGGGTTTTCGCACCAATGTAAAGTTCAGTAAGAATTGGATTTTAAGGGGATATGGAGCGTATGGCTTCCGCGATGAGAAATTCAAATATAATATTCAGCTTGAACGTATTGTAACACATTATCCATGGAGTAAAGCTGGTGTGCAGTATCGTGATGATATTGACCAGATCGGGCTTAATTATGATTTTTCGCGCAATATGAATTTGGGCCAATCGCCAAACTATTTGTTCAATACCTTTTCTCAGATTGGTAATATTTCAAAACTGGTAAGGAAAAAAGAGAGCCGAATATGGTACGAAAAATATTTTAATGCCGGCATCAACGCAAAACTAACATTTCAAAATATACAAACTACCCCGCTTTTCCCTATTTCATTCGGCGACCAGTTTAATATTTTTCAGCAGCGCAAATATACAATCACTGAAATTGTATTGGAAACACGCCTTTCAGCGAAAGAGAGGTATATACAAAACGGCACTGAACGCATCAGTTTCGGCAATAAAAAATCGCCGATTGTAACGATCAACTATACATTGGGAATAAAACATTTATTTGATGGTGATTTTAATTATAATAAAGCAAGTATATCTGTTTCTAATCGTTTTAGAATGGCTATTCTTGGCTTTTCGCAGGTATTAGTAAAGGCCGGAAAAGTATTTTCAAAAATACCATATCCGCTCCTTGAAATACCAAGGGGAAATGAAACGTATTTATACGCGGCTAACGGCTTTAATCAAATGAATTATTTTGAGTTTGTAACTGATCAATATATTGAAGCTCATTGGCAGCATCATTTTATGGGATTATTGTTTAACCGTGTTCCCTTGATTAAAAAATTTAACCTGCGCGAAACAGTCGGCTTTGATATGATTTATGGAACATTAAGTAAGAATAATCGGAATTTTAACAGTAATAATAATTTTACCGTAATGAATAATATTCCTTACTGTGAAGCAAATGCCGGCATCGAAAATATTTTAGATGTAATAAAAATAGATTTTATTTACCGCTTAACATATAATGATAGTATTTATAAATCCAATTATGAATTAACCAACCCCGGAAATTCCTTAAATAATTGGGGAATCAAAGTTGGTTTGCAGTTTGCTTTTTAACGTTAAAATGAACATTAATAAAACCTCTTGAATAAATGAATCAATTCGACAAAAATTTCTGGACAGAACGATATAAAAATAATGAAGCAGGCTGGGATTTAGGCGCTCCTTCAGCTCCGTTAAAAGAATACATTGACCAGTTGGATAACAAAACCTTAAGTATTTTAATTCCTGGTGCAGGAAATGCATACGAGGCTGAATATCTTTTTAACAAAGGGTTTAATGATATTACAGTTATTGATATTTCCGCCGAACCATTAAAAAATATTCAAAAACGTCTGCCTGATTTTCCAAAAGAAAAGTTAATCATGGGTGATTTTTTTGACCATAAAATACAATACGATTTAATTCTTGAACAAACTTTTTTTTGCGCTCTGCACCCATCATTACGAATCAGCTATGCAGAACAAATGCATAAACTATTAAAACCATCTGGTAAATTGGTCGGAGTCCTATTTACAGCTCCTTTAAATACAGAGACTCCTCCTTTTGCTGCATCAATTGAAGAATATATAGCTTTTTTCACCCCAAAATTTAATTTCAAAGTCTTGGAGAGTTGTTATAATTCTATTAAACCTAGGGCAGGAAGGGAGCTGTTTATTAATTTTGAAAAGAAGTATTCTTAAATAATACTTTATTTTCAAAAAACATGAATTTTAAAAGTCAAAAAACAGTTAAAAATTAATTAGATTGATTCATTTTGGAATTGTTTAAAAGTCCTATCTTTGATTAAATACAGAATTAAATTTCATTTATTCAGCAAATATTTTAATTAAATCTTGTTTTTTTTAATTCTATCTAAAATGGCGGGCTCCTTTTTACATTTTAACAGTTCTTATATGCAACCTTCTTATCTATTTATTCATCATTGAAATGCAGTCCCATTGTTATGAAAAAATCGGTAATCAAATATAATTTTCACATCTGCAGAAATATTTTTACCGCATGTTTTTTTATTTTTACAGCTTTATGCCATGCTCAGAACTCTTGTTATGATATAGATTTCGAAACAGGAACATTAAATGGATGGACTACCGCGGGAAATGTAGCATTAGTTTCTGTTGGAAATGACTTTTATGGTGGTTTTCCTGTTTCCGCTCCGGGAGGTAACTTTTCTGTGAAAGTGGGCACAAATACAAATCCTTCACCTTCATCAATTTCAAGAACTTTCATTGTTGCAAATACCAGTCCGATTTTAACTTATCGGTATGCAATGGATATTTTGAATTATCCTCATTCCACTAATGATGCAGGCCGGATAGTGATTGATGTTTTAGATAATAATAATAATGCAATCGCTTGTGCTCATTACGAAGCATATTTTTCTACCTCCAGCGGTCCTCAGGGTTTTTCTATTTCCGGTCAGGCCCAGGAAAGTAATATTGGGGGAGAGTGCTGTTACGACATCAGTTATAAACCATGGACCCCGCTGAGCATTGATTTAACGCCCTATATAGGACAGGCTGTGACGTTGAAGGCGTCATGCAACTGGTGTGTTTATAACGTTGACTGGGCATACGCTTATTTCGACTTTGGATGTTCTGATTTCCAGATTAAAAAAGATACAACATGCAATTCCGTTGGAGCTTTATTAATTGCTCCCCCGGACTTTGACAGTTACAGCTGGCTTGGACCAGGCATTGTATCAGGGCAGACTAACGATTCGGCCTATGTAAATCAGCCTGGGTCGTATACCGTTAATATGACAACTGCAACAGGATGCAGCATATCAAAAACCATTAATGTTACTTATATACCCACTGTGGTTACGGCTTCAGTAACAGGAAGTACAGGGATCTGTCCGGGAGGAAGCGCCGTTTTGTTGGGAGCGGGCGGCGTGACTTATTCATGGTGGAACACCTCCATTACTTCAGCATCTATGACTGTAAGCCCATCGCATACTACAACTTATATTATTGAAGCGAAAGATATTCACGGATGTTCTGATACTGCAAAGGCTACTGTTGTTGTATTTCCTTCTCCAATAGCTGATTTTAGCCCTACTGATGTATGCTTAAATAAAACAATCAGCTTCACCAATCTGTCAAGCATCCCTGTTGGAACCATCACGGCCTGGTCATGGACTTTTGGAGATAGCAGCCCTGATGTATTTATTCAGAGCCCAAGCAATTTATATGCGAATGTCGGTACTTTTCCTGTTACATTAATTGTTACCAGCAATAATAGCTGTAAAGATACAATTACAAAAAACGTAATAGTTCATCAATTGCCGAATGCACAGTTTTCCACTGAAAATGTCTGCAAAGGAGGCATTGTGCCTTTTAATGATTTTTCCAGTCTTTCCGGTACGGATATTCTGCAGATTTGGGCATGGAATTATGGTGACGGCAGTGCAGTAAACAATAATCAAAACACTTCGCATGTGTATTCTGCTGCCGGCACTTATACGTCATCGCTTTTGGTTATTTCCAATTTCGGATGCAGGGATTCTATTACCAATGCGGTTACCATCAATCCAAACCCTGTTGTGAATTTTACCGCACCTGATACTGCCGGATGCGATCCTTTATGTGTGAATTTTCAAAATACATCCTCTATAGCAACAGGCAGCAACGCTTCCTTTTCATGGAACTTTGGCGATGGAAGCTCAACAGGACAATCACCTAATCCTAATCATTGTTATTCAAATAATTCTATTACTTTACCTATGACTTTTGACGTGTCATTAACTGTTACCTCCGACAGCGGATGTGTTAAAACGTTCGCTAAAAATAATTATATTATTGTAAATCCTAACCCAATTGCTGATTTTTCGGTTGACCCTGACATTACTTCTATTGTTAATCCCGTTATTTCTTGTACCAATTTATCGTCCGGAGAAAATGCCTGGAATTGGAATTTTGGTGACCTTACAGGATCAGCCATCGTAAATCCTTTGCCGCATACATTCCCGGATACTGGCAATTATGTTATCACTCTTATTGTTTCCAATCAATACACATGTTTTGATACTGCTTACAAATCTATCAGAATTGAGCCGGACTGGGCATTTTATGTGCCAAATGCTTTTTCCCCTAACAGCGACGGCTTTAATGATAATTTCCAGGGATATGGATTTGGTCTTTTAGAATATGAGATGATTATTTTCGACCGTTGGGGGAATAATATTTACCAGACAAAAAATTACGATAGTCCATGGGACGGAAGAGCTAATAAAGGTGCCGATATTGCTCAGATGGATGTATATGTTTATGTCATCAATATTAAGGATATTAAAAAGGTTAAACACAGCTACAGAGGAATTGTAACTCTAGTGAGATAGGGAAGGTGGGGCTCTTAT
>CAISYK010000925.1 GCA_903889605.1 uncultured Bacteroidota bacterium | reverse complement strand
TAAAACAGAAGTATCATTTGTTTCATCAATTAATTGATGCAGGTAACTCTTTAGCTCTGAAGTAAACATAATATTATGATTTTTAGCCAACAAAGATATGCAATAATCCGCAATTTAGCTAGAATTATCTCGGATTTTATTTGTTCTGTCGACAATTTGAGTATATCTGTCGTTAGAATAGTTTATCGCAATATGCGGAATTGTGCTTTAAATGAAAATTCAACAAAAAATAATTCCTTCCTGCACTTGCAAAATCTGAGCTTATTACTGCATTTTTCTGACACCTGATTTATGCAAAAACTTTCACCTATAATATTAACAATCAATAGTTCGTAAAATCCGGATAATTTACTCTTATCAGGCACGTTTTTATTCGTACTTCGTTACGCTGAAAAAATCACAATTAAAAAATAAAAAAAACAAATAAAATGAGTGCATTTGAAATTATTGGCGGGAAAAAACTAAAAGGTGAAATTACTCCGCAAGGTGCGAAAAATGAGGCATTACAAATTTTGTGTGCTGTTTTGCTGACTCCGGAAAAAGTTATTATCAGCAACATTCCTGATATTGTGGATGTAAACAAATTGATTGATTTGCTGCGGGATTTAGGCGTAAGCATTGAGAAAACGGGACACGAAGAATATACATTTCAGGCCAATAATGTGAATGTTGATTATCTTAACACTGCTGAGTTCCGGAAAAAGGGGGGGAGTTTACGGGGATCGATTATGATTGTCGGACCACTGCTTTCCCGTTTTGGAAAAGGTTATATTCCAAAACCAGGCGGTGATAAAATCGGCAGACGCAGGCTTGATACTCACTTTATAGGTTTTCAAAATCTTGGAGCAAAATTTATTTATGATGAGGAAAATGAATTTTATAAAGTTGAAGCTGCTAATTTAAAAGGCTGTTATATGCTTTTAGATGAAGCTTCGGTGACAGGTACTGCCAATATAATAATGGCGGCAGTCCTGGCAAAAGGGCTGACAACTATTTATAATGCGGCTTGTGAACCTTATATTCAGCAGTTGTGCAAAATGCTGAACAGGATGGGAGCAAAAATCAGCGGGATAGGTTCGAATTTATTATATGTTGAAGGTGTTGAATATTTAGGCGGAACCACGCATAGGATGCTGCCTGATATGATTGAAGTAGGTAGTTTTATAGGGCTTGCCGCAATGACGCAGTCGGAGATTACCATTAAAAATGTTTCGTATGACGAATTAGGGGTGATACCAAGTGTATTTCAGCGTTTAGGGATTAAATTAGAACGCAGAGGCGATGATATTTTTATTCCTTCACAGGAAAGTTATGAAATAGATACCTTTATTGATGGTTCCATTTTGACTATTTCAGATGCTATCTGGCCAGGTTTTACTCCGGATTTGCTGAGTATTATTTTAGTCGTGGCAACACAAGCAAAAGGAACGGCATTGATTCATCAAAAAATGTTTGAGAGCCGTTTGTTCTTTGTCGATAAATTGATCGATATGGGAGCACAGATTATCCTTTGCGACCCGCATCGTGCGACTGTTATTGGTTTGAACCGCGAACATCAGTTAAAAGGCATTTCAATGACATCGCCTGATATACGGGCCGGTGTATCATTGTTAATTGCAGCCCTATCAGCAAAAGGGAAAAGCACAATTCATAACATTGAGCAAATTGACCGCGGATACCAGAATATTGATATCCGTTTACAAAAACTTGGCGCAGAAATTGTAAGGAAATAATTTATACTATATTTTTTCTAAT
>CAISYK010000924.1 GCA_903889605.1 uncultured Bacteroidota bacterium | reverse complement strand
TTATTAAATTCAAATTTTGCCAAAAACCAGGTTTGATAAAGACTGAACTTTGCAGTAAAATTTTGCGCTGAACTCGGAACATCAGATAACGAATTAATAGGGGAGGAGGGAAGTGATAATATTTCTTTTCTTTTTCTGCGGAATAAAGAAACAGGTTCATTAAATTGGCTGAATTTAAAACGAAGAAATGTCAATACAGTAATACCTACTCCTATTCCCAGCCATAATAAACGATTGTAAAGCAGAACGCCCTCGAACGGTATCAATAAAGAGTTCTGTTCGGCCGGCGACCAATACTTTGTTATTTTGTCTAAGGCTTGTTCACCAAATGGCTCAAGCAATGACGCTAAGGTTTGATTATCTAAATCTCCAAGAAGTGATGAAGCAACCCCTTTGATTAATATCAATGCAATGCAGCCAACATAACCGGCTGTCATATTGCGGGAAAAAGTTACCAATGAAAAAAAGATTGCTCCTACTAATAAAGTATTAGGTACAACAAATAAAATAAAAGGCTGCAGGTAATTCATTAAATGAAATGCACCTAACTTACCTTCTTCAATTCCAGGGAAGGCACATGTAACCATGTGACCTAAAACAGTTCCGGTGAGAACAAATAAAGCTACTAAGAATGCTGCTGTAAATCTTCCGAAAAGGTAACCGAATTTGCTGATGGGCTTTGTAAACAAAAACGGGTGCATATTATACTGAAAATCTTTGTATACAGCAGGTGCAATAATGGTTATCAAAATAATAGCTCCTATAATATCAGTATTCAAACCATTTAAAAGACTGCAAATTGCATTTGCAGAATTAATTGTTGCATTACTATCTGAACTTGCCCCTCCAAGCAAACCGCCTATTGCTGCAGTAAGCAGCATGGATAGTCCGAAAAATATTAAAAAGAAAATATAGGTTGAAGGTTTTTTAAACCAAAGTTTAAGCTCGAAAAGAAATATTTGTTTGAACATATTGTAAATAGTTTAAAGTATAAAGTTTAAAAGTTTATAAGTTAGCGGTTAATCATAGAGAAAGTTTTTGCAAAATCACTTTCTAAATTGAACTTTCTAACTTTAAACTAATTGGTAATAGCTGCAAAATATACATCTTCTAAATCCGCTGTTACATTGCTGAATGAAGAGTCTGGCTGGGTGGTATTGAATACGTGAATTTGTATCTTACCTTCTACTACTTTTGTTGAAATTACTTTGTAATTGCTTTTATGTTCAGCAAGCTGTTCTTTATCAATAAACTTCCTCCATATTTTACCTTTCATATCTTCAATAGTTTGAGCGGGCTTGCCTGTAAGCAGCACTGTTCCCTGATTCATGATAACCATATTTGAACATAAGTTGCGGACATCATCAACTATATGAGTGGAAAGAATTACAATAATATTCTCGCCGATTTCACTTAATAAATTATGAAAACGATTGCGTTCCATCGGATCCAGACCTGCTGTAGGTTCATCAACAATTACTAATTTGGGATTTCCCAGCAAGGCTTGTGCAATACCAAAACGCTGACGCATACCGCCTGAAAAATCACCAATATCACGTTTTCTGGCTTCAAATAAATTTGTTTGATTTAATAATGCATCACAAATTTCCCGGCGTTCTTTTGCATTAGATATTCCTTTTAATATTGCAAAATGATTCAGCATATCTATTGCCGATACTTTCGGATAAAAGCCGAAATCCTGAGGTAAATATCCAAGCACTTTACGTACTTCATCTTTTTGTTTGATTACATCAATATCACCTAAGGTAACTGTTCCGCTGTCTGGCTCCTGTAATGTTGCAATAGTACGCATAAGCGAAGATTTTCCGGCTCCATTCGGACCAAGCAGGCCAAACATGCCGTTACCGATTTCCATATTTATATTGTCTAATGCTTTTAACCCGTTTGAATAGGTTTTTGAAAGATTTTTTATGGTCAGCTTCATTTTATATTTTTGTTATATTTTGTTCAGAATATTTTTGTGACGATTAAGATAAATGATTTGTTACATCAAATGTATTTTATTTTGATGAAAGATATTGCCTTATTTAATACAAATCAAGAAAAAATAAAATTGTAAATTGGCTTTTATGTATATTTGTTGGTTTTAGCATTAACAAACAAGTCCAGCATCAGCAAAGGCAAATGAAAAAATCATTTATACAGCTCTCCGTGATTCAGATTGCTATTGTTATGCAGATTGCTGTAATTATATTGCCTTCCTTTTCTTTTGCCCAATATGCCAAACTGCATGATTTCTCTGATGCTTACTTGGGAATCAATCCTAAGGGTAATCTTGTTTCTGACGGAACATTTCTTTATGGAATGACATTTTACGGAGGGAAAAAAAAATGCGGAGTAATTTTTAAAATAATGCCTGATGGATCCGGGTATTCCAAACTTCTTGATTTCGATTCTACAGGAAGATCCAGCGGAAGCTACCCTACCGGCTCTCTTATTACTATCGGAAATTTTATATATGGAATGACAGGTCATGGCGGTTCATGCAACCGCGGAATAATATTTAAAATAAAGAATGATGGAACAGGATATTCCA
>CAISYK010000923.1 GCA_903889605.1 uncultured Bacteroidota bacterium | reverse complement strand
TATAATTGTTATTTAATAAACCTGAATTGCCGGAAGTATAGGGAGTCCAAACTGTTCCGTTAAACTTCATTATCCCGGAAGTATTATCATCAAATGCCATCCAGACTGCACCATTATTATCTACAGTTATGGCTGTTACATGATCATTAGGAATACTTGAATTACCAATGTTGTATGTAGTTATTACTGAACCTTGAATTTTTTTTAAACCGCGGCCATCAGTAGCCATCCAAACAGTATTATTTGTTGAATCATAACACATTTTCAGACCATAACTGAAATTTTCTAAAGTAGACCAAACCGAACCGGTAAATTTCTGTGTCTCGTGCATATTAGTCGCATATAAAAATAAATTATTCGAATTATCCATAGCCATACAAGTAACAAAATCATTTGCTAACCCTGAATTTGAAGATCTGTAATTTGTGAAAGAAGTTCCATTAAATTTTGAAATTCCGCCTCCCATTGTTGAATACCAAACATTATGAGCATTATCCATAACTACTGAAGAAGCTTCACCATAAACACAATTAGAGACTGAATCAATGTAATTTGTCCAGTTTGTGCCGTCAAACTTCTTTAAAGGGGAATGATATGACCTTGTTCCAGCCCAAACTAAGTTTGCTGTTTTATCAAATTGTATCGACATTAATTGGTTATCTTGAGAATAAGTATCTGTTGATGGGATATACGTTGTATAGATTGGTGTTTGAGCAGATACCGCAAAACACAATAGTGTTAAAGCAAAAGCAATTAATACATTATTTATTATTTGCATAGGTGTATTTCTTTTTTTCATTAGATTGTAAATAAAAGATTTTAGATAAGGAATTAAAGTTCCCAATATATGATTGTAAATATTGATAGAATATAAAAATTGAAAACTAAAAAAAGGGTGGAATAGAGATATTTCGAATTGAATATTTAGGGTTCCCCAAAAAATAGATAGTAATTTAACTCAGTAATTGCATTTCTCTATGGGGAGAGATTAATAGAGGGGCTTCTCCCCTACCAATTACCCCCAGAACCACCTCCGCCAAAGCCTCCGCCGCCGAAACCGCCGAAACCGCCTGAAGATCCTCCTCCGCCAAAACCTCCGCCGCCGCCGTTTCCAAAACCTGAGCCAAATATAAATCCAGCAGCACCCATTGTTAAACCACCACCGCCTCCGCCGCCTTTACTTGCTCTAAAAATAATAAAAAGGATAAATAATATAATTGGAACTATAAGTCCCAATGGAAATTTCTTTTTGTGTTTTTGACCATAAGCATCTGAATTATATTCTCCTTTAGCCAGAGAAATCAACACATCCGTAGCTTTATCCAATGCGGTATAGTATTCGCCTTTTTTGAAATACGGATACATTTCGTTTTCACGGATTTGTTTTGTGGTTAAGTCCGGGATTGCGCCTTCAAGACCGTAACCGACTGCGATGAATAAATTACGCTGTCCTTCCGCACCTGATGGGTTTATTAAAATAACAACACCATTATCAAATTTTGCCTGTCCTACGCCCCATTTATGGCCAAGTTCGGTGGCATAGCTCCATGGTTCATCTCCGCCCAAATCATCTACGATAACAATTACTATTTGATTGGATGTCTGGTTTGCAAAATTTGCAAGTTTTTGTTCAAGCCTTGCTGTTTCATCTGCCGTTAAAAAGTCAGGCATTGCTTTTGAAAGATTATTTACCAAATGAGGAGGAGTAGGCCGTTCCGGAATACTGATAGCCTTAGCTAATGAAGTAATAGAAAAGAAAAGAATAAATAGTAAAAAAGATAAACTCAGCCCCTCCCCAGTTCCCCCAAGAAGAGAAGTTGAAAGGTGAACAGTTTTTTGATTATTGTATAATTGCCGGACTGCCAAATTGTTCAATTATTAATTGTTATTTTTTAAAACATACTACCCCATCTCTTTCGGAGAGTGGATTATGGGCTGAGGCTTATTTATTTTCCAAAACTCATTTCATTACTCAATTCATTTGTATCGTTATCCTGAATAGGGAAATGTTCTTTTAATTTTTTACCGGCCATTTCAATTCCTTTGGATAAACCTTCAGTAAATTCATGTTTTTTGAAATGCGACTGCATTGTAATTTTAATATGATCCCAAAAATCTGAAGGTACTTTTTCATGAATACCTTTGTCACCCAATATTGCGAATTTATGGTCATTCACAGCTAAATAAAACAAAACGCCATTCCTCAATTCGGTTTCATTCATTTTTAAATGATGAAATACATTGGCAGCTTTATCCAGCACATCTTCTTTACAAACATCATCAACATGCACACGGATTTCGCCTGAAGTATTAAGTTCGGCATCAGCTATGGCTTTCTGGACGGCATTTTTCTGATCGTCGGAAAAAAATTTTTTTGCGCTCATTCCTAAAATTATTTTAAATGCTGAATGTTAAATTATAAATGAAATATTTGAAATAATTCAACACTTACAATTTAACATTCAACATAATTTTTCAAACTATTTCTTTTCTCTCATACTTTTAATATCCGGCGCTGTTTCGGCACCTTGCTGAGATTCAAAATAAGCTTTTTTATCAAAATTAAATATGCCCGCCCAAATATTACGAGGGAACCTGCGGATATAAGTGTTGTATTCCTGTGCTGTTTCATTGAAACGCCTGCGCTCTGTAGCAATCCTGTTTTCCATTCCTTCATATTGTGCCTGAAAATCACGAAAAGCACCAACTGCTTGTAATTGCGGATAATTTTCAGCTACAGCCATTAATCGTCCTAATGAAGAACCGAAAGCTCCCTGGGCTTTTTCAAATTCCGCCATTTTTTCAGGAGTAAGATTAGTAGGGTCAATCCGGATGCTTGTTGCTTTACTGCGGGCTTCCATTACCGCTGTTAAGGTGCTTTTTTCGAAATCTGCTGCGCTTTGAACAATTTCAAAAAGATTTTTGGTTTTATCCATACGAGCCTGATAAGCAACTTCAACTTGCTGCCATTGCGCCGTAACGCCTTCCTGCATTGTTACCATAGAGTTATATGAGCCGCAGCCGTTATAACCAATTATTAAAAATAAACCAGCAATTACCAATAAAATAATAGTTCCTCTTTTCATTTTTTTATTTTTTATGTTTAAATATTAAAGTACAGCATTTTCTTCAAAGTATGTACCAAGCTGATGTTAATGTCATGATGACGTTTTTTGTCAGGAGTTGCTGAAATAAATCTCCAAACTCACTTCTTTATTCCCAAAGCTTTATTCATTTGATCCTTTATTTTAAGGCATTGATAATGCAGCGTTAGGGATTGCAGCGTAAATCCTTTTCTTTTTAGAAAAGATTGAAGCGGAAAGCCCGTCCCTTTCTTTTTTAAGAAAGGGAAACGCCCAAATAAAATCACAAAATAAATTACGGTCTAAATAAATCGCATTAACAATGATTAGCTCAATATCGGCTCTCACCTGAAAAAGGGAACTATTAAATTAATTCCACACTGCGTTTGATGAACTTCGTCAGCTCTTCACCTTTTAATAAACCTTGTGAAAGCATGGCCAGATCCGCAGCCTGTTTTGTCAGCTGCTTTTGTTTATCCAGGTCTTTTTCCTTTAATATTTTCGAAATAAGAGGGTGATTGCTGTTTACTACCAAATTATGCATATCAGGCAAAGATCCGTAAAAAGCCATTCCTCCGCCGCCCATTGCACTCATGTCTTTCATTCTGCGCATAAATTCAGGTTTAGTGATAAGCATAGGTGCGTCTTTTTCACTCAGACTTTCAAATACAACACTGAATTTTTCTTTCGGAACAAGCGCTTCTACAATCGGCTGAAGTTGTTTTTGCTCTTCTTCGGTTAATTTTGAGGGCTGAGCTTCCTCTTTCTTAATGATTTTATCAATTGTATCAGCATCAACCCTTACAAAAGATGTATCGGTTAATTTAGATTCTAACTGGTTAATGTAATGGGCATCAATAGGGCTGTCGAACACTAATACATCATAACCGCGGTCCTTCGCTGTTTCAATAAAACTGTGCTGTTCATCAACATTTGTAGTGTATAAATAAATTACTTTTTTATCTTTATTAGTTTGGGTGGGTTTAACCTTTTCAGCATATTCCTCTAAAGTGGAATATTTACCATCAGCACTTTTCAGCAGTGCAAACTTCTGAGCTTTCTCATAAAATTTGTCATCTGAAAGCATTCCATACTGAACAAATATTTTAATGTCTTCCCATTTACTTTCAAAATCAGCGCGATCCTTTTTGAACAGTTCTTCTAACTTATCAGCCACTTTTTTAGTGATGTGCCCTGATATTTTTTTAACGCTTGAATCGCTTTGTAAATAGCTGCGGCTGACGTTTAATGGGATGTCCGGTGAATCAATCACACCGCGAAGTAAGGTTAAAAAGTCAGGTACAATATTTTCAACAGAATCAGTAACAAAAACCTGGTTGCTGTATAATTGAATTTTATCTTTTTGTGCCTCGAATGATTTTTTAATTCTTGGGAAATATAAAATGCCGGTAAGGTTAAAAGGATAATCTACATTAAGATGAATATGAAACAAAGGATCTTCGAAACTCATCGGGTATAGTTCACGATAGAATTTATTATAATCCTCTGTTGTCAGATCAGCAGGTTTCTTTGTCCATGCAGGATTTGGATTGTTTACAATATTATCAATTTCAATTTCGGTTTCTTTTTCACCGTCTTTTTTAGTTTCCTTTTTTGTGCCGAATTTTATTTCAACAGGTAAAAATTTACAATATTTTGATAATAATTCCTGTATGCGGTATTGTTCTAAAAACTCCTCCGAATCGTCGGCAATATGAAGAACAATATTGGTACCTCTTTCAGCTTTTTCTATTTCTTCCAGAGTATAGTCAGGGCTTCCGTCACATTCCCACCGTACAGCCTTTGAGCCGTCTTTGAAAGATAGAGAGAATATCTCAACTTTTTTTGCCACCATAAATGCAGAATAAAAACCTAAGCCGAAATGCCCTATAATTGCATTTAATTCGGATTTTTTATCCTTGTACTTTTCTACAAATTCTTCAGCACCGCTGAATGCGATTTGAGTAATGTATTTTTCGATTTCTTCGGCAGTCATACCGATACCTGTATCGACAAAACGCAAAGTGCGGTTTTCTTTATCAACAAATAGCTCGATGCGAAGCTCTTCATCAGTCACTTGCATAACACCTTCTTCACGAAGGGTTTTGCATTTGGAAAGAGCGTCGCATGCG
>CAISYK010000922.1 GCA_903889605.1 uncultured Bacteroidota bacterium | reverse complement strand
CAGCATTGGCCGCTGATAACTTTACTTGTACTTCTATGAATGCAAATTGGGGAACAGTTTCAGGTGCAACTGCCTACTTCTTAGATGTAGCTACTGATGCAGCATTTACAGCATTAGTAACTGGCTACAGCAATCTGAATGTTGGCAACGTAACTACTTATAATATTACCGGGTTAACTATAAATACAACATATTATTATCGTATACGGGCAAGTAATGGCTGCAGCACCAGTTTGAATTCCAATTCAATAAATGTCGGCACCATCGCTCCGATTGCACCAACTGCATTAAATGCTTCCAACTTTACTTGTGTTTCTATGAATGCAAACTGGTCTCCATCTGTCGGCGCTATCACTTATTTCTTAGATGTAGCTACAGATGCTGCGTTTACAGCTATTTTACCTGGTTATAGTAATCTAAATACAGGCAACATAACTACCTATAACATAACCGGTTTAGCTGCAAATACTACTTATTATTACCGGATACGTGCAAGTAATGGCTGCAGTACCAGTTTAAATTCTAATACGATAAACGTCAGTACAACTGCTCCTGATTCTCCAAACGCACTGCCTGCTTCTAACTTTACATGCACCACCCTTAATGCGAATTGGGCTGCCTCAGCCGGTGCTACTGCATATTATTTAGATGTTTCTACAACAGGTACATTCAGCACGTTTGTTACTGGGTATAGTAATTTAAATGTTGGAAATACAACTACTTATAACGTAACAGGCTTAACTGTAAATACAATCTATTATTATCGTGTACGTGCCGGTAATGGCTGCAGTATCAGTTTAAATTCAAACATAATTGTAGTTATCACAACCGGTCCGGTAGCTCCTAATGCTTTAGAGGCTTCGAATCTAACCTGTACTTCGATGAATGCTAACTGGGCTTTATCACCAAGTGCAACCGGCTACTTTTTAGATGTTGCGACTGATGCTGCATTCACAACATTTGTTGCAGGCTATAATAACATGAATGTAAATAATGTAAGTACATATAATGTGATAGGCTTAAGTATAAATACTACTTATTACTATCGTGTTCGAGCAGTGAATGGCTGTAATACCAGTTTAAATTCAAATACAATAACTGTTATTACTTCTGCTCCGATAGCTCCGATAGCATTACCTGCTTCGAACTTCACTTGTACATCATTTAACGCGAATTGGGGTGCCGTAAACGGTGCAATAACTTATTATTTAGATGTTGCCACTGATGCCGCTTTCACAGCATTTGTCACAGGCTACAGTAACCTGAATGTAAACAATGTAAACACTTATAATATTACCGGTTTAGTTGTAAACACAACTTATTACTACCGTATACGTGCAGTTAATGTTTGCAGCACCAGTTTAAACTCCAACAGCATTTTGGTTACCACGTCAGCTCCTGTGGCACCTACCTCAAGTTCAGCGTCTAACCTTACCTGTACTTCCCTCAATGCTAATTGGGGTGCCGTTGCAGGTGCAACAGACTACTTTTTAGATGTTGCTACAGATGCAGCCTTCACTGCATTTGTTACAGGCTACAGCAACCTGAATGTAAACAATGTAACTACATATAACGTAACAGGTTTAACTGTAAATACTGCTTATTATTACCGTGTACGTGCAGGCAATGGCTGCAGCGTAAGTTTAAACTCCAATACGATAATGATCATTACAGCAGCGCCTTTTGCTCCTGTGGGTCTTCCTCCAGACAACGTTTCCTGTACTTCCATGAATGCAAACTGGGGAGGATCTGTTGGTGCGACAAACTACTATTTGGATGTTTCAACGAGCACTACATTCGCAACATTCGTTGGTACATATAATAATTTGAACGTTAACAACGTAACAACCTATAATATTACGGGATTAACTATCGGCAACACTTATTATTACCGAGTACGTGCTGGAAGCGGCTGCAGTACCAGCTTAAATTCCAATACTGTTAGTATTACAATTACTGCTCCGAACGCTCCTCTGGCATTAACTCCATCAAATGTTGTTTGTGTATCAATGAATGCAAACTGGGGAACATCGCAAGGTGCAATAACATACTTCTTAGATGTTGCTACCGATGCCTCATTCACCACCTTTGTAACCGGCTATAACAATTTGAATGTAAACAATGTAACAACCTATAACGTAACGGGCTTATCTGCCGGAATTACATATTATTATAGGGTGCGTGCCGCAAATGGCTGCAGTACCAGTTTAAATTCTAATTACATAATGGTTCTTACTTCCGCTCTCAGCGCACCTGTTGCTTTTGCAGCTGACGGCATTGCCTGCACAGTTTTCAATGCACATTGGGCTGCTGTACCTGGAATTATAACATACTTCTTAGATGTGTCTACCAGCCCTTCATTCGCAACCTTTGTTACAGGTTTCAATAATTTGAACACAGGCAATGTATTAACCTATAATGTAACTGGTTTAACTGTAAACACTACTTATTATTACAGGGTTCGCGCTATGAGTGGCTGTACTACCAGCCCGAATTCAAATACCATTTTGGCCAGTACCAACGCTCCAGCTGCTCCAGTAGCAACTGACGCGACAAATGTTACTTGTACCTCTATGAATACAAACTGGTCGGCTGTACCAGGTGCAATAACCTATTATTTGGATGTTGCCACTGATGCGTCATTCACTACTTTTCTTGCTCCTTATACCAATTTTAATGTTGGCAACGTAACAACCTATAATGTAACAGGGTTAACAGGTACCACTGTATATTTCAGGGTGCGTGCTGCAAGCGGCTGTGCCTCCGGTTCAAATTCGAATTTTATAATGGTAAATCCTGCCATGATTGCAGCTCCTGTTGCTTTTAATGGTACGGGAATTGCCTGTACTGTTTTTAATGCTAACTGGGCTGCCGTTGGAGGTGCATTATCCTACTTTATTGATGTCTCAACAAGCCCTTCTTTTGCTCCCGGCGCATTTGTAACAGGCTTTAATAATTTTAACGTAGGCAATGTATTATCCCAAAATGTAACAGGTTTAACAGTAAACACCACTTATTATTACCGAGTTAGGGCAATGAATGCTTGTGTAACAAGTGCAAATTCCAATTACATAACGGTTGGAACCTGGGCTCCAAGCGCTCCTGTGGCAATTGGTGCTTCAAATATTACCTGTGCTTCAATGAGTGCAAACTGGAATTCATCACCAGGTGCGTTAACCTACTATTTGGATATTGCTACTGATGCTGCATTTACAACATTTGTTGGGGCTTATAACAATTTTAATGTGGGTAATGTATTAACTTATAATGCAGTTGGGCTGCCGGGAACAACAGTTTATTATCGGGTACGTGCGGCAAGCGGATGCGCCTCCGGACCAAATTCAAATTTCATAGTTGTTAATCCTGCGTCAATTCCTGCCCCTGCGGCATTTGCTGCCAGCAGTATTACCTGCATATTTTTCAATGCGAACTGGGGTGCTGTATCGGGTGCGATAGGATACTTCTTAGATGTTTCTACCAGCTCGTCATTCGCTCCCGGCGCATTTGTAGGTATTTACAACAATTTGGATGTACATAATGTTTTAACTTATAATGTAACAGGTTTAAGCGCAAACAACTTTTATTATTACCGTGTGCGCGCAGTGAACGCCTGCGTTACGAGTTTAAATTCTCCTACAATAACGGCAAGTACGTTCGCTCCTACTTCTCCTAATGGACTAACTGCGAGCAATCTTACCTGCGGAACTTTTAATGCTAATTGGGGAGCCGTTTCAGGTGCACTTGGTTATTATTTAGATGTTTCTTTGGATCCTGCATTCAGCACTTTTGTAGGTGTTTATAACAATTTGAATGTGAACGCTGTTACAACCTTTAATGTAACTGGTTTATCCATGAACACTATTTATTATTACCGAGTTCGAGCCTATAACGGATGCAGCACCGGTGGAAATTCTACCCCCATTATATCAGTTCAAACAACTACTCCTACATGGCCGACACCACAGTCAATTACAAGCTATACATGTAGTTCTTTCCTTGCAACCTGGAATACAGTGGGCGGAGCGACATCTTATGTAATTGACGTGGCTTTCAATTCTACATTCACTTCATTTTTACCCGGTTATCAAAATTTGAATGTTGGGAATGTAACATCCCGTAATGTAACAGGTATATCTTCTGGTATTCTATTTTATTACAGGCTGCGTTCAGTCAATAACTGCGGTGTAAGCGGCAGTTCACCTTTCATAGCATTTATTATTGATGCTCCAACTATTCCTGCACCGAGTTCATGGAATTCTTGTACAAGTTTTGGTGTTAATTGGGGGGCATCGCCCGGCGCAACAGGATATTTTGTTGATCTATCAACTAACGCCTCGTTCACAACATTTGTAACTATTGGAGCAAATACCTATAATAATTTTTCCGTAGGCAATGTTACGACAATTGGTATTGCCGGCTTAACTCAAGGTATAAACTATTACTATAGAATGAGATCAGCTAATACTTGCGGTATTAGTGGAAATTCTAACATAATACATTTTATAACCGGTGCCCCGGCTCCTCCAACGCCAGGTGCTGTAACTGCTATTTCTTGTACCTCCTTCAATGCCAGTTGGACAGGGGCTTCAGGTTCCAATGACTATTTTTTAGATGTGTCAACTAGTCCGACATTCGCTACATTCTTTACCATGTATCACAATTTAGATGTAGGCTTTATTTCGTCCTTCAATGTAAGCGGCTTAACTTCAGGCACCAATTATTATTGGAGAATTCGCGGAACAGGCGGCTGCGATACAAGCGGATATTCCGGCACTACTATGGTCAGCACTTCCGGTCCTATTGCACCAGTTGTTAGTGCTGCCAGCCCAATAAGTTCTACAAGCTTTACTGCTAATTGGGCTGCCTCCGCAAACGCCACAACCTATTACTTGGATGTTGCAACTGATAACGGATTCGTAAATTATGTAAACGGCTTTAATAGTTTGAATGTTGGCAATGTAACTTCACAAAGTGTAACAGGGTTAACAACAGGAACACCGTATTACTATCGAGTGCGTGCATCAAATGGATGCGGTACCAGTTTAAACTCCGGTACTATGAGTTATACAACCCCATAAAATATTGATCCAGCTGTTCCAATTTTCAGCCTATGTTCGGCGTATTTGGAACAGCAGGATAATTTTAATTTAAAATTTCAATTTACTGCTTGTTAAAATAACATGAAAACACGTACCTTTGGGAAATCGAAGTTTCGTATATTCCATGACGCTGTTCAGATTTTCAAGTTTGTTGCACTATAACAGTAAAGTTGCACTATAACAGTAAAAATGAAAAAAATCCTCATCATAATAATCTTTTTCTTTATTCCGCTTATTTGGCGTGGAGCCATGGTGTTTTGTCAAGGGGTTGGCATTGGGACTCTGACACCTGCGTCTTCAGCTATTTTAGATATTGTTTCCACAAGTAAGGGCCTGCTTGTACCGCGTGTAAGTTTATTATCTATTTTAGATGTTACTACCATTGGTCCTTCTATCGCTACAAGTTTATTAGTTTATAATACCAACCCAGCAATGGTTGGTGGCGGGACTGGTTTTTATTTTTGGGATGGAACAAAATGGGTTGGTGTTTCCGGCACCCCAGGTGTTGTGGGTTCCACTGGTGTTACAGGGTATACAGGGTATACAGGTTACACTGGTGCAACAGGTTTAGGGGTAACTGGAGAGACTGGTACTACTGGATTTACAGGTTCAACCGGCACAACCGGCACAACTGGTGGTTCCGGATGTACAGGCGGTACAGGCGGAGGGTATACGGGATCTACGGGTGATAGTGGTTCTTCTGGTGATACAGGAGCTTCAGGTGCTACAGGCAATACAGGCTCAACAGGCTTAGGTTCAACAGGGAATACCGGGGCAAAAGGAGATTCTGGTGCTACTGGAAATACAGGATCAACCGGATCAACAGGTTCTACTGGACCTTCTGGTGCCTCTGGAATTTCTGGCGGAACTGGAACAACAGGTTCAACAGGTACAACTGGAGCTACTGGCACAACAGGTTCTTCAGGCTCGTCAGGTTCTACAGGTTCAACTGGTTCTACAGGTTCAACTGGTTCTACTGGATCAACCGGATCTATTGGTCTTATTGGCGTAAGCGGCACAACAGGTGTCACCGGTATTGGATTAATTGGCTCTACTGGCTTCACTGGTATTGGGCTTGTTGGTGTTACCGGAGCTACGGGAACTATTTCAGGCGCATGGACACTGCTGGGGAATGCACTCACAGTTGATGGCACAAACTTTATCGGCACAACTGATCTTAACCCATTTAACATAAGAGTAAATAACCTAAAAGCTGGGAGAATAGACCCTCTTGGTCCGACTTTTTTCGGCTACCTTGCAGGCAGTACCAATCCTATTTCTGGTGCGTTTAACACAGGCTTTGGTTTCAATGCGCTCTCTGCAATCACTGCTTCAGGAGTCAACAATACTGCAATTGGATACCAGGCACTCAAATCTAATACTGAGGGATTTGGTAATGTTGCAGTTGGAGATGGTGCGCTTGTAAATAACACACAATCAAGCGAGAATATAGCTATAGGAACTGAAGCATTAAATACTCAAAGCTTTTCTGCTGTTCCATTGAACACCGATAACATCGGCATTGGATATAAAGCTCTGTTTACGAATAATCCAACTACTGGTGCAAATGGCTACAGGAATACATCGGTCGGAAGCCGTTCCCTATATGCCAACACCATAGGAAAAGAAAACTCAGGCTATGGATTCCAAACTCTCACAAATAATCTTGGAGGAAATTCTAATACAGCTGTCGGATTTCAGTCAATTTATACTAATACCTCAGGCAGCAACAACAGCGCTTTGGGATGGAAAGCTTTCTATGCCGGCACAGCATACTCTAACTCCACTGCATTGGGTGCTAATACTGTAATGGATGCAAGTAATAAAGTTCGTATTGGGGATGTATTGGTAACTGTTATAGAATGCCAGTTACTTCCTCAAACTCCATCCGACAGCAGATTTAAAAATAATGTTACCGAAGAAATAAAAGGGCTTGACTTTATTAATAGATTGCGCCCGGTTGTTTACAATTTTG
>CAISYK010000921.1 GCA_903889605.1 uncultured Bacteroidota bacterium | reverse complement strand
TTATTAAATTTGAAGGAATAGCCTACTTTCGGAAACATGAAATGAAAGATGATTCAACCTTGGTTTTTGTATTTAAATTTGATTATTTCAATTCCACTTCAGCAAAATATATAATGGATGTACTATTAATAGTTAAAAAATTTGCCGGACAGGGTTACAAAATTAATATTGAATGGCACTATGATAAACGCAGTGAAGATATATTGGATGCAGGCAAAGAGTTTTCAGATATGGCTGACCTGAAATTTGATTTTATTGAAGCATAGTAAAAAATATACATAATAGTACATTTACTTTTATCCTCCCGGCAATCTCCGAATAAAAAAAACAAAAGACTGCAGAAAAAAAATAATTCGAAAAGTATTCTATAAGCCTGAGATTAGAGGGGAATAACATTCCAATTGGAAGAATTGCTTTTTTTATTGGTCTCATTCGTTAGTTGAAACTATGCAATTTATTGCAGAACTTTTAGTTTCTAAAAACATTTTTCTCACTGTTTCTCTGTGTATCCTCCTTTTCGCCTGGGTAATATAAATATTTTCATTACACAGAGTTTCGCAGATAATACACATTGAAAATTAATCCCTAGCCAAAGCTTCGATGGGATCAAGTTGTGCAGCTTTTCTTGCAGGAAGATAACCAAAAATAATACCCGTCAGAAAAGCACAGGTGAAAGCAATTGCTATCGGAGCTATCGTGAAAATTACTCTCCAACCAGCAATTGCAGAGACAGATAAACCACCACCAATACCAACTAAGACACCAGCAAGCCCTCCGATAAAACAAACCATCACAGCCTCCGTAAGAAATTGAAATAACACATCGAAGCTGCGTGCGCCAATCGCCATACGGATGCCAATTTCACGTGTGCGTTCTGTTACAGAGACGAGCATTATATTCATTACTCCTATACCACCTACAACAAGTGAAATCACCGCAATCGCAGCGAGCAGATAGGTGAGTGTATTTTGCGTTTCGTTTGCAGCGGCGATAGTATCAGCCATGTTCCTAATGTTAAAATCTTCCTTACCATGTCGTTTTATCAGGAGAGTATGGAGACCATCTTGCACCATTTTCATGTCAGCTCCCGGTTTCACTCTCACGACAATATGTTTAAAAAAACGTTGTCCAAAAATACGTGCACCAGCAGTAGTGTAAGGCAACCAAACAGAGTTGTCCAGATCGTCTCCCCTTGGTGTAGAGCCTTTGCTGCTAAGGATGCCAATGACCAGAAAGGGTGCGTTGCCTATTAGCACATACTGACCAAGAGGATTCGTACCATTCGGGAAAAGATTTTTTGCTGCCGTCTGACCAAGTGTAACGACCTGAGAATACCTTTTCACATGTTCAGCAGAGAAGAAAACACCGGATTGTGGCTGCCAATCATGCAGCTGCGGAAAGTCTTCGCCTGTTCCAACAGCAGTGACTAACAAGTCTTGGTGACCAAAACGAAGCAGCGAAGACAACTCCGTTTCAGGAATCACCATTGCAACACCCGGTACACTTGCAATAAATGGAAGATCTTCTGGCAGAAAACTTGTCACAATTTCTCCTGATGCGCGAACGGCTGGCGGACCGCGCTCAATCGTCAATAGGTCAGTGCCCATAGCTTGAATACGCTCTAGTACATCTTGTTTTGCTCCGTTCCCAATTGCCATCAGCGCAACCACAGAAGCAACACCTATAATGATTCCCAACATGGTCAGAGCAGTTCTCATTCGATTATGCATTAACGACCGCAAAGCCATTTTAAGAGCTTCACCTAAAACAGCAGCGCCCGGCTTGACATCCTTTCCCGTCTCTTCATTCTTTACCTGATGGCTTGCCTCAGCTTTCTGCTGTTGCTCATCGGATGTGACTGCGCCATCTGTAATGCGAACTATGCGGTGAGCGTAGGAGGCTATGTTGTTGTCATGGGTCACTAATATAATCGTATGCCCTTGGCTGTGCAGTTTCTCAAGAATAGCCATGACCTCTTTTCCTCCCTTGCTGTCAAGTGCTCCGGTAGGTTCATCGGCTAAGATCACAGCCCCTCCATTCATCAGCGCACGTGCGATACAAACGCGTTGCTGCTGACCTCCGGAAAGTTGGTTGGGATGATGTTGCAAACGATCTCCCAGCCCAAGTTCCTGCAGCAAATTAGTCGCATTCTCCTCTCTCTCCGTTTTCGGCATACCGCGATAAACAGATGGCACTTCAACATTTTCGACTGCACTCAGGTCCGACATCAGGTTATAACGTTGAAAGATGAAGCCGAAAGTGTCTCTTCTTAATGCTGCCAGAGCATCATTATTGAGACTTGCCGCTTCGATACCACGAATGAAATATGTGCCGCTCGATTGCTTGTCAAGGCAGCCAATAATATTCATAAGTGTGGATTTTCCAGATCCGGATACGCCCATAATAGCAACAAATTCACCATTCTGGATGGTCAGGCTTACTTCTTTGAGAACAGTCATCGGCTCGCCACCCGACATATAAGTGCGGCTAACAGTTTTCAATTCTAGAAGAGGAAATGCAGTCATGGTTATTTATGAGCGGTCAACGCGCTTTTTGTATTGTTCTTTGTCATGATTTCTCTGATTACTATTTGTTCTTTCACCTTAAGACCATTTGTGACTTCCGTTGAGATTTCGCTCCTAATGCCGATCTTAATTGTGCGAAGTTCTACACTGCCATCGTCTTTCAATACTTGTACTTTTACTTCTGAGTCATCACCGGCATTACCAATGACAGCAGTAGGTATCAGTAAAACGTTTTTCGTTTGTGCCAAAACAATGAAGACCTGCGCAGTCATCTGAATATGTAAGTCACGCTCTGGGTTGGGAATATCGAACAGCACATCAAAGAATACTACATTGTTGATGAGTTCGGGAGTGGGAAGAATTTGTCGGATTTTTCCATTCCAGCGTTTAGTTTGACCAAGGACAGTGAAATAGACGTCCTGACCTGGTTTGACGCGGACAATATCTGCTTCCGAAACTTGCGCCCAAATTGTCATTGTGCTCAAATCGGCAATTCTTAGAATATTGGGAGCCTGCTGATTAGCGTTAAGTGTTTGCCCTTCCAATGTTGTTATGGAAACGACTTCGCCAGCCATCGGTGCAGTAATTTTGGTATAACCAAGATTGGCTTTAGCTGTATTTACTGATGCAGCAGCTTGCTTAATCTGTGCTGATAAGGATGCAGCATCCGCGAAAGCTACATCAAAATTAGCTTGGCTGATGTCATGGTCGCTGGGTGAGATAACTTGATTTAAAAAGAGTTCTTCGCTGCGTTTCCACTGTAATTTGGCGAGCACAAGTTGTGCTTCCTTCAGAGAGCGCTGTGAGGTCATATTTTCAAGTGCTGCATTTGCCGAATTGAGCGCTGTTTGCGCAAGAATGGGATCAATTTCTGCCAGCAACTGATTCTCTTCTACTTGATCTCCGCGCTTGATCTTTAATGCTTTCAGCTTGCCGGATGTTTGAGCGCCGACATCAACATACTTTATAGGCTGGACAATACCAGCTGCAACGACTGTGTTTTCTAAATCTCCTAGTTCAACTGCGACGGTGGAATAAAGCACCTTGATTTTGCCAAACGCCTTATTGTATCCAAATACTCCAGCAATAGAAATCAGCAGCGCACTAATCAGTAATAATTTGTGTCGGAGCACAAAGGATCGAAATTTGATATAACGAGTCTTTTGATTTATAACAGCCGTATCATTTGATTTTTCTGTTGATTTAGCTGCTGGGTTGATGTTTGTTGTCTCCATTTTGTGAAAAGTATTGCTAAACCACTCTGCCTGTGAATAGGACATAAAAGATTGTCTGCTATAACAGAAATGAAAATGATAATTTTGTTTTATGAATCTTTTTTTTAAGAATAAATTTTATGCGCAAAATTAAATTCTATAACTCTGGAAGTTGCTGCAGCAATTTTGAGATAAGTCACAGCATTCAACTTAAAGTATTTTTCTTTATTAAAAACAAAAGCCAACTACCCCTATTTTAATGGGGAGTTAGCTTTTCATACGAAAACATCAGCTTTTGAAATAGTACTCAGACTGTTGATTTTTCATTTTGATTTTAACTATTAGCTTCTATTTTTTCGATGCTGCTTTTATTGCCCATTCAATAACCTGAATGCTCATGGCATAAACCAGTGCTTCATGTTCTGGAGCATATGAAATAGCTTCAACTACCTTCTTTTCATCTAATCCTGAATCAATATTTAGTGGAAAAGCAATTGGTAAAATTGTTTTTTTATTCTCTTTTTCTAAAGTTAATTCGGAACCTTTTTGCAAAGTAAATTTAGTGTTGCTGCTATGTTCAATTGTTTGAACTAATTTATTAAGCCTTTTAAGTAATAAGGCACTTAATACCTGTTTGTGTTTCGGACCTTCATTAATAATCTGATCAGTTGCCGATTTTTTTTTAGTGACATCTGTTATCATAAGATTAATCAGCTCTTGCGGACTTCCTACTAATTTTACTCCTTCACCTTTATCCTTTGGTTTTGGCTCATGTATTTCAATTACTTTTTTGTTTTCAAATGAAGAGTCATTGGATGGTTTCTTCTTGATTGGTGCAGCTAAGGTTCCCATTTTTTTAGTTTTTATGGATTAATATTAATTTACTCATTTTATTTTGTTAAATATTCTTTACCATTAATGGTAATGGTTTTACAATGGATAATAGTATATGTTTCTGCTGCAACTTCACCATTATGTAAATGTTTTTTTGCACCACTATAAGAAATAACATCACTTATTTTAACAATCTTTTCAAGTTGTTCTGATATTTTCGCGGACACTCGAAGGATGGTTTTATTTTCAAGAATAAAACCATTTACTTTGCCGCGTTTATCTTTTTGCAGTTCGATTATTTTGCTGCTGCCGTTCACAGCTTCTTCAGCAGGCTCTGTTGTTTTTACAACGAGCACTGAGCCGTCATATATGTTTTTTCCATCAGCAGTAATACTTACCAACTTGACTGTTTTTTCCTTTTGAGGAGATACACCTGCAACGCCACTTACAGATGTTGTACGCCTTTTTTGAATGCAGCGGTAAGTTGGCTGCCTTTGTTTGGTGGAAATTTCACAAGAAATTTATCTGCGCTGGTTTGAAGATAAAAACCATCATATACAAAATCTTCATTATTTACCCAATCGGCTACTTGCCCTGTAAATACAGTTATTTGTTCTAATTTACCTTTTTCTTCTTATTCTTTTACACCCTTTTTTTCGTGCTGCGCATTGCTTTTAAATGAAATAAACATACAAACTGCTAATGTTGTTGTTAAAACGATTTTAGATTTCATGTTTTAGATTTTTTTTATAAAATTGTTCCTGAATTTAAATGCACA
>CAISYK010000920.1 GCA_903889605.1 uncultured Bacteroidota bacterium | reverse complement strand
GAGATAAATAAAAATGATAAATCACATTCAAAGAAAAGAGATTTAGTAACTCTTTTCCTGGCAAACAACAATAGAGACATTGAATTGTTAGCCCATTTAATTCCAGAAATAAAAATAAAATATCAAAGCTGATTCAGCATTTCTTCTGTAAGCGGTTTATTGAGAAAAGTAATACCCTTCCATATTTCTTCTGCTTTTTGTTTATCCTCAATGTCATCAGATGATGTGAGCAATACAAGCTTTAAGGACAACAATTTTTCAGGAAATATTTTTTTTAAATTAGAGATAAATTGAAACCCATTCATCATAGGCATATTAAGATCAATAAAAATTATATCCGGGAAAATGTTTAGGGTTTCATTACCAAATACAGCCAAATTATTTAAAAATTCCAGAGCACTTACACTTCCGCTGTTAACATAAACCTTACTTGAAAAATGATTTGATTCAATAATATTTTTATTAATAAAATTGTCCAATTCACTGTCATCAACTAACATAGAATAATTATACTTGTACTTCGGCTCTTTTCTTTTCATTATAATTGAATTCTTAATATTATTCAACATCGGTAATGGCTCTTTTATTTTAAAGAATGTTATTCTGAATTTGCAAATGAGTTACGCTGACTAATAAATCATTCTCATACTTTTTAAAAATATCCGCAGCTAAATCAGATCATTGGATTTTTTTGACGGCTCCAACAAAAGTACTATTAACAAAACAAAATTTAAAAGCTATTTTGAAATATATTTTTAATGCTTGGCTTAACGCAAAGTTTCTATGATTTCGTTGTCATAAAGGAATTACTTCAAAAATAAGAAACATTTTTAGCCTCAATAATTCTGCAGGCAGTCTTTATTTGATTGCTGTTAGCAATAAGGTTAAAAGCTGTCTCAAAATATATAAATAAAAAAAATCAATACCAGCTGTTACATAATCTATATTGAATATTTTTTATTCATATTACGCTGACAAATCATATCTTTTTTAATTCAAAGCTTTTGGCAAGATTAATTTCTTTATGAATAATTTCCCAAAGCTGATAACCTCCAGACAGATTTAGAACTTTTGCAAAGCCATTTTGATTCAATATTCTTTGAGCCAGATACCCCCTTAAACCTGCTTGACAATAAATATATATATTTTTATTTTTGTCCAATTCGTTTATTCTTTCTCTCAGCGAATCTATGGGAATATTAATGGAATTAGGAATAAAACCTTTTTCAACCTCTTCTTTGCTTCTTACATCAACTAAAATATCGTTTCCCGAAATATTATCAAATTGATTCCAATAGAAAAGATCTAATCTGCCCTGAAGAATATTTTCTGCAGCAAAGGCTGCCATATTTACAGGATCTTTTGCAGATGAATAAGGCGGGGCGTATGCATGTTCAAATTCTGTTAATTCGTAGATCGTACTATTTCTTTTAATGGCAGAAGACAAAATATCTATTCTTTTATCTACACCATCGTAACCAGCTATTTGTGCACCTAAAATGCGGCCGTCATCGGGAGAGAATGCAATTTGAATACTCATTTGTTTGGCGCCGGGATAGTAGCCTGCATGTGAACCGCTGTGAGTGGTAGAAACTATATGCTTGATTCCTGCACTTGTTAAGTGCTTTGATGCAGTTCCTGCGGTTGCAGCGGTCATATCAAAAACCTTCACAATAGCCGTATTTATCGAACCGCTGTATTTCTGCTTATTGCCCAAAACAATGTTATCAGCACAAAGCCGACCTTGCTTGTTTGCCGGGCCTGCCAAGTATGTGTTCATTGATTGTTTCGTAATTGGATTTGTAAATTCTATGGCATCTCCAACAGCATAAATATCAGGATCTGAAGTCTGTAAAAATTCATTAACCCATATACCTTTAGCAGCACCCAGTTTGAGTCCGGCTTTAACTGCAAGTTTTGTATCAGGTTTAACTCCAATTGAAAGAAGTACAATGTCTGCATCCAAGGCCTCACCGCTTTTCAATAATACCTTAAGTTTTGCCCCTGCTTTATCAAAACCTGTAACCGCAGAATTGAGCAGCAAATTAACCCCTTTAGAGCGGATATGCTGCTGAATAATGGCGGCCATCGGGTAATCCATAGGGGCTAAAACCTGGTTTCCCATTTCTATCACAGAAACATCCATTCCAAGGTCTTGTAAATTTTCGGCCATCTCCAGCCCAATAAATCCTGCTCCAATAATTACGGCTTTCTTTACTTCTGTCTGCTGTACAAATGCTTTAATATAATCGGTATCAGATACATTTCTAAGGGTAAATATTCCTTCAAGAGTGATGCCAGACAAAGGAGGACGAATTGGTTCTGCACCTGGTGATAGGACCAATTTATCATAACTCTCTTCATATTCCTTACCGGTATTTTGGTTTGTAACGGTTACGGTTTTTGATGTAGGATTAATCGATATTACCTCTGTCATTGTTCTCACATCTATATTAAATCTTTGGTTAAATGACGAAGCGGTTTGGATCAATAAAGATTTTCGGTTTTTAATTACGTCACCTATGTAATAAGGTAATCCGCAGTTGGCATAAGAAATATATTCTCCTTTTTCGAAAAGTATAATTTCTGCCTTTTCATCTAATCTTCTTAATCGAGCTGCTGTGCTTGCGCCCCCGGCTACTGCTCCAATTATAATATATTTCATTTTATGTGGTTTTAGTTTTAATTATAGGACAAATGTAATCATAGTAAAAGGTGTAATCTGTAACATTGGTTACAGTAATGAAAAAAAATTAGGACTTCATTTTTTCTTCCGCAATAAATTAATATTTTTTATATCCGAAGACAAAGCTTTGGCAAAAAAAAGAGGGCCGTTTTGCCAAAAAACTTTTTAAAAACCACAGGCTGTCCACTATAATAAATGATTAATCTCAACCGCCTCGTTGATAATCATCATAGATACATCTTTAAATTCCTTATTACTTTACGTCCAAATTAAATTCCATTGTTTTACCTGATAAACCGGGATTGGTGCGGCAGTATAAAAAGCGGCCGCCACCCTGAAAGCACTGCCAGATAGATAAGATAGAATGCCGAAAGGCCGGAAGGGAATTATGTCTTAATAATGTGAAGGATAAACTTTAAACTTATTCACGGAGTTATTTACAAAATATTAAAAGCCAGTTCATTCTTAATTGTAATTTATTTTATTAAAATTAAAAAATATGATAAAGAAAATAATATGTCCTACTGATTTTTCCAAAGCGGCCGTGAATGCTTCGGAATATGCTGCGAAAATTGCCCAGCTTTTTTCTGCTGAACTTTTATTTGTAAATGTACAAAGGGTTCTGCCTGTTGGAGCGGAACTTAGTTTTAGCGGAGGAGTTTCAGACGGTGTGAGAAAAAACTCACGCGATGTTGCTGAAAGGCTAAGAGAAATGAGTGTTGAGGCTAATATGATGTTTAATATTACCACTGACTATGAAGTTGATATTACAACAAAATCACTCAAAAAAATCATTTCATCCCTTGGGACAGATAATTCGATGATTGTAATGGGAACAAACGGTGCTGATGACATGTTTCAATATTTTTTTGGTTCTAATACCTATCAGGTAATAAAAAAATCAAGCTGTCCTGTGCTGGTGGTTCCCGAAAATATTTCTTATGGAAGCATAAAGAAAATTGTCTTTGCCTGGGATTATACTTCCAAAAATAAAATTTCATTTTCCATACTGAATGATTTATCGACAGCATATAACCCGCAATTTATTTTCATTCATGTCAGCAAACATCGCACGGAAATCAGCAAAGAACTATTTAAGACAGTACGCGATGAAATTGAATCTGTTCTGGGAGAGGATAACGATGCTGAGTTCGAACAAATATTCTCTGATAATATACCTGAAAGTTTGAACGCATATATGATTAAATCTAAGGCTGATTTACTATCTATAACTTTTTACGACAGAGGAATAATGAGTAATATTTTTCACGGTGCTGCGGCGAAAAAACTAAGTGAAAAATTAGAATATCCGGTTTTGGTTTTACATGCCTGAAAATTGCAGCATAAATTTTGAG
>CAISYK010000919.1 GCA_903889605.1 uncultured Bacteroidota bacterium | reverse complement strand
TTTTGTTAATTTCATAGATCGATGCCCATTTTAACCATTGACACTTCTCTTACTATATTAGAAATGCAATAATTCCAGAACAGCCTTCTCCAATTCTAATACAATAAGGATGTTCAATGATTTCATAGTTTTAAAATACAACAATATCCTGGATGATGAAGGACAAATGTATTTAGAAAGAATGCAGGCTGCCTGTGAACGGATGCAGAGTCTTATCAATGATATAGATACATTAAGCAAAATAGATTTCACAAAAAGTGCTGTTGTTCATTCTGATATGAATTTGCTGCTGAAAGATGTGCTTTCTAATATGGATGTGATAATTAAGAAAAAAAATGCAGTAATAACAATTGATTCTCTTCCTCACTTAAATGTTTACCCCGATTTAATAAAGCTGATGTTTCAGCATTTAATCAGCAATTCCATTAAATTTTCTCATGAAGATATTGATCCTGTTATAAGGATAACAGCTAATATGGAATTACCTGATGGTTCTCCAGAAAAAATGAACATAAATAAATATTGGAGAATTTATATTCATGATAACGGAGTTGGTTTTGAACAGCAATACGCCGAGCAGATTTTTACTCTTTTCAAACGCCTTCACGGAAATTCAGAATATGCCGGAACCGGTGTCGGCTTATCAATTTGTAAAAAAATTGCGGAGGAGCACCAGGGATATATAAGTGCTAAAAGTATTGTAAATAAAGGAACCGTTTTTACGATAAGTTTTCCTATTGATAATCCTGAAACTGAAAAAAGACCTTCCTAAATTCCCCTAAACTGATGTGGGACTTGCCAAAATACTGACTTGAAATAATTTTTTTTTAAACATAAGACTGTTCAGGTAATGAACAGAAATTGCCTATTTGATCAAAAAAAACGATCCGATTTAAATTTTTTATATGCAGTTTAAAAAAAACAGTACATTTATAAAAACAATTTTGATAAATTTCAAAAATGTAATTTTTAGGAAGAAATTGAAATAATTTATAATAATGCAGCTTGACGGCGGATAAATACGTCATTTTAAATATGCTGATTTCTACAGAAAAATACATACGTTTCAAAACCTATTTACTTCGTCCTGTTTTTTTGTCGGCTCTTTTTTTATTGTTTTCTGCAAAAACGTTTGCCAATTGCGCTGATATTAACTCTTCTTTTACTCCTTCTCAAACTGTAATTTGCGGTCCGGCATCAACAATAATTAGTTTTATTAATACAAGTACAGGATCCGGTGCATCAGGAGCTGCATACACATGGTACTTAAACGGCGTATCGTTTGGAAGTACATCAGGTTTAGCTGCTCCAGGCACTTCAACGATTTCAGCTGTCGGAACCTACAATTTTATGCTTGTTGCATTTGAGTCTGGAATTCCCTGCCGTGATACCTCCATTGTTCAGGTGTTTATTCGCCCTATTCCTGTCTCAAATTTTTCTTTTACTAATAACCAGTGTGCAGGAAATGCTTTCTCTTTCACCAACACATCCGCTGGAACAGGAAGTTTTACAACTTATGCCTGGGATTTTGGTGACGGCGGAATATCTTCTGCTTTAAGTCCGTCTCACACTTATGCTGCAGGAGGAACATACACTGCAAAGCTTACAGTAACAAACGGTGCAGGATGCCTCAGCACAATAAATCATACTGTTAATGTGCTGATAGGTCCTGAAGCAAGTATTGCAGGTGATGACGGGGATGGAGATACTCACTATTGTCTGCTTCCTTCTGATAACGCGGTAACTGATACTATAATATTTTCAAATATAACCACTGGTGCAGTTTCATACAGCTGGAATTTCGGTGATGGAAGTCCTGTGTTCAATACCGCATCCGCTGCAGACTTTAAACATGTTTACACAAGCTATGCAACATTTACAGTTATAATGACAGCCGCCGGAACAAACGGATGTACCGATACTGCCATGCTTACAGTTGTATTTGATAAATTTGTTTCGGCGTCATTTATTATTTCTTTACCCGAATTTTCAGGATGTATGCCGCATTCATTAACGCCAACAAATGCAGCCCAGAATGCTGATCTCTATCTTTGGAATTTTGGTGATGGTACTCCTTCAATCACAACAACCAGTTTTACCGCCCCAAACCATATTTATTTAGTAAACGGTACCTATACTGTTTCGCTGACAGCTTCTAACAACTGCAATTTGTCAACTTCTACTGTAGGGCCGATTGTTGTTGTCGGTCCGCCGACAATGAATTTTACTGCATCTCCGGTTTTAGGCTGCTCTCCGCAAACTGTAACTTTTGCAAACACGACAGTTGGTGCAGCACCAGCCAATAATTTTAACTGGGATTTCGGCAATGGATCAGCATTAAATAATGTTAAAAATCCTCCTTCAAAAGTTTATTATCAGGGCACATGGACAATCAGACTGATTTCAGGAAGTGCCTGCGGAAAGGATACAATGTATCAAACAATTGTAGTTGATTCTGTTCCTACTGCACTCATTACTGTAAACCCGATTATAGGATGTACGCCTCTTACTGTTACAACCGCAAATAGTTCGATAGGAGGAGGGTTATCTTATCAATGGTTTATTAATAGTTCTCCAAATGGTACATCTGCTGCCTTAGCTGATCAAATATTCACTGCTCCGGCAGGAAATTTATCTGTCAAAGACTCAATACATCTGCATGTTTCCAATCATTGCGGCACGGATGATTCAACGGTCAAAATAATTGTTCATCCTAAGGTTACAGCCATTCTTTCACCTGTCACAGCCAGCGTCTGTGCCGGAAGCAGTGTAACCTTTACACAATCATCACTTGGCGATAGTCTTTCCTATGCATGGACTTTTGGAAACGGCAGCACTTCTGCTTCGGCTTCTCCTCCTGCACAAACATATCCAATTGCAGGAATTTACCATGTTTTATTGACTGTCACAGGTCACTGCGGTATTGATACAGCTTCAGCTTTTGTCACGGTAAATCCTATTCCTACCGCTGATATTATTCCGGATTTAAATGGAGGCTGTGCAGGTTTGGTTGTAAATTTTACTAACAATTCAACTGTTGGCGGAACTTATAATTGGAATTTTGCAGGAGCCGCACCGTCAGCGTCATCTGCTTTTACGCCTGTTCCAATTACTTTTAATACTCCTGGCATTCAAATGGTTTACATTAAAGTTAATGTTTCCGGTTGTATAAAATATGACACTTCATATATCAGCATTACAAATTTGCCGCTGCCAAGTTTTACAATAACACCTCTTGGAGGTTGTTCCACAATAATAAGTACGGTTAATAATACAAGCGGAATAACTGCAGGAGATACATATACATGGAATTTTGAAAATGGAAATACATCTATTTTACAAAATCCGCCTATGCAGACTTTTACTGCATTAAGTGCAGATACTGTTTATCATACAAAATTAATAATAACAGCTGCTAATGGTTGTAAGGACAGTGTAATACAAACTGTAACAATGCACTCCAAACCAACTGCATTATTCACGCCAAGCAGTGATACCGTTTGTGCAAATACAGGAATTGTTTTTTCTAATAATTCAACAAGCGGAAGCGGCGCTAAATGGTCATTCGGCGATTTCACAACCAGTTATGTTTTCAGTCCAACGCATGCCTATGCATCACCTAATAGTTATACCGTCAAATTAATTGCGATGACTGTATTTGGCTGCAGAGATTCAACTCAAGCATTAATTGTGGTAGATTCTGTACCAACGGCTGAATTTGCAAATACAACTGAATGTTTAGGTTCTGCAACGCAATTTACAAATACTTCAATAGGAAATATTGTAAGCCGAAGCTGGGATTTTGGCGACGGATCTCCGCTGGATTCATCTGTTAATCCAAGTCATTCCTATGCAGCTGTCGGAAATTACACAGTGAAACTTACTGTCATGAATTCAGTTGGCTGTTCCGACTCAATAATACATTCAGCTGATGTGAAACCTATACCTGTGGCTGCTTTTATTAATACTACCGTTTGTTTAGGGCAGGCGGCTTCCTTTACTGATCAGTCTTCAGGAACACCTATCAGTTGGATGTGGGATTTTGGTGATGCTTCAGCGATCAGCACTTCTCAGGATCCTTCTCATACTTATTCTTCATCAGGCAATTTTAATGTTACTTTAATTTCTTTTGGAGGAAGCGGATGCTCTGATACAATTACAAACGTTATTACGGTTAATCCTATTCCAACAGCCGATTATACATCTGCTTCTGTTTGTGCAAACCATGATATGTTTTTTAACAATACTTCAAATGGTTCCCCAGATACATTTGTATGGAATTTTGGCGATGGTGCATCTGACAGCACTAACAACACTTCACCTTCGCATATTTATCCGGCTGCAGGAACATATAATGTAAAGTTAATTGCTGGCTACAGCACTACAGGCTGCACCAACATCAAAATAACTCCAGTAACAGTTTTCCCGCACACTATTCCAGGGTTTACAAAGACAACCGCTTGTTTGAATTTTACAACAATTTTCAGCGATGTAACCACCAATGCTCCGACAAAATGGACATGGGACTTTGGCGATGGAAGCATGTTTGATACTTTACAAAATCCAATTCATATATATTCAATAGCTGACACCTTTTTGGTGACACTTTTCACACAAAATATTTTTGGCTGTGAGGATTCAATAAAAATAAATACTACTGTGAATCCATTGCCGGTTTCAGTTTTTCTTTTTGACACGGTCTGTGCAAACACAGCTACAGCATTTACCGACCAATCAATTTCGGCTGTTTCCTGGAATTGGGATTTTGGTGACGGAACTGCAAATACAACTAATTCTCCGACACATGTATATTCGGCACCAGGAACATACAACGTTACATTAATTGCCGCAAATATATTTGGATGTACTGATACAATATCACATTCAATAATAGTAAACCCAAACCCTGTATGTTCTTTCACAGCAACAACGGCGTGTCTTTCATATCCAACGGTATTTACAGATAATTCGACACTTGCAGTTTATTGGGCATGGAATTTTGGCGATGTAACACCAATTGATACCAATCAATCGCCATCGCATATTTATGTAAACCCCGGGAATTATAGTGTTGAATTAATTGGAAAAACAGCTTTGGGCTGCACCAATTCAAGTACTCAAATCATAACAGTTTTACAGCAGCCGCAGGCAAATTATTCTGTAGGAAATATATGCGCAAGGGACACAGTCCCGTTTGCGGATATTTCCATTGGGGCCGGTATTACTTCCTGGGTATGGGATTTTGGCGATGGCTTTACCAGCAATCTTAAAAATCCAAACCATTCTTTTCAGCAAAGCGGAAATTATAATGTCAGTTTGATTGTTAATAATAGTGCAGGATGTGCCGATACCGTTGTGAAATCAATTGCTGCACACACTATTCCATCACCCTTCTTTTCGGCAAATATAAGCTGCTTGGGAGCTGTTTCATCGTTCACTGATTTATCAACCGATGTTGTTCCAATTAGTACTTGGTTCTATGATTTTGATGACGGAAATAATTCGGTATCACAAAATCCAAATTATATTTTTTATTTAGGAGCAGGTATTTACAATGTCACTTTAACAATTACAAATATTAATGGATGCGACAGTTCGGTTACAATTCCGGTCACTGTAAATGTTGTCCCTATAGCAAACTATAGTTTTGATACTATTTGTATAGGAACACCTACAGTATTTACAGATCTTTCAACTGGCAATCCTACTTCCTGGCATTGGACTTTTGGTGACGGAACCACAGATACAATAGGTCCTGTAACATCACATTTATATGCAGCTGCAGGTTCATTTGTAACATCATTAACAGCTTCGAGAGGTACAGGATGTTCCGATGTATCCTTTAAAATAGTTGATGTAAGAAGTGACGCACATGCCGGTATTACGGCAGTTAACAGCACTTGTATAAATAATTTAGTAACGATGAATGACAATTCAATAATTTCTGTTGGGGTTTTGATGTCAGATACCTGGGATTTTGGAGATGGCTCGCCGATAGAAAACACTCTAAATACTTCTCATACATATATAACAGCAGGTACTTTTACTATCACGCATGTGGTTGTTTCGGATGGAGGCTGTGCAAATACTGCAATAGATACTATTGTTGTAAATCCTTTACCTGTTCCAAATTTCACTGCTGCAAATACCTGTCAGGTACAACCAAGCATTTTTACTGATAATTCTTCCGGGCCGCCTACATCATGGAGTTGGAACTTTGGTGACGGCGGGACAAGTGTCATTCAGGATCCAACTCATCAATACACAATAGCTGATGATTTTAACATTACGTTAATTGTGATAACTGCTGCAGGCTGTACCGACTCTGTAACTCATTCAATAACCGTATACGACCAGCCGGCGGCAGCATTTACAAGCAATGTTGTATGCTGGCGTGATTCCACATCTTTTGTAAATACTTCAGCAACTTCAGGCGGAACAATTTCTGCTGTATGGTGGGATTTTGGAGATGGAACAAATTCCACTTCATATAATCCTGAACATTGTTTATCAACTCAAAATGATACATTCAGTGTAACGCTTGCTATATCAACAAGTTTTGGCTGTGTGGATACTGTTACTCAGCTTGTTTTTACTCATCCTTTGAATGCTGTATATTTTGCTCCAGAGCAAACAAGCGGCTGCAATGAATTTACAACAACGTTCAATGACAGCTCAACAGTTCCAGGAGGAACAATAGTAAACTGGATGTGGAATTTTGGAGATGGAAATCAGACATATATCCAAACTCCGACCCATACTTATGATTCACCGGGAAATTATTATGCTTCTGTAACTGTAACAAGTTCGTATGGATGCAAAATGAGTGATACACTAAATTATCCAGTAATAGTATATCCGACTCCAATGGCTGGATTTACGCCGTCACCATACCATTCAAATATTTTGGAACCAGAAATTCAATTCACAGATAACTCATTTGGTGCAGGCTTTTGGGATTATGATTTTGGAGATAATGAAACAAGTATATCCCAAAACCCTATTCATATTTTTCCTGACACAGGATCATTTATCGTAACACAAATTGCTGTAAATCAGTTTGGCTGTAAAGATACAATGCAGCGTGTGATAAGAATCGATCCAATAACAACTGCTTATATTCCAAATACATTTACTCCTAACGGCAACGATATTAATGATGTTTTTAATCCTAAATTATTCGGAGTGGAAGAATTCAGCATGCTTATTTACGATCGCTGGGGAACTGAAATTTTCAAGACAAATGATATCAATCAAGGCTGGAATGGACGTATTAAAGGAGTAGGGGAGGTTGTTCTGATGGATGTTTATGTGTATAAAATTGTCACTAAAGATATTTTTAAGAACAACCATAGTTATTCCGGCACTATAACAGTTATGAGATAATTATTGTATTTGCGCCTAATCATATTATTGTTTTATTAAAAAACAGTACATTTATAAAAACAATTGATAATCAGCAAAAATGTAATTTTTAGAATGCCGTTGAAATAATATTCTATTATGCAACTTTTCGGCAAATATTAACGTCGTTTAATATATGGTAATTTCTACAAAAAAATTCAGACATTTTAGAACAAGAGCAATTCACATTGTTTTTTTGTCGGCTTTTTTATTGTTGTTTACGGCAAAAACTTTTGCTGATTGCGCAAACATAAATACATCATTTACTGCATCTCAATCAGTAATTTGCGGTCCCGGTTCATATATTATATCATTTACTCAAACCAGCACCGGGGCTGGAGCAGCAGCAGCAACTTATAAATGGTATTTGAACAATGTTCAATTTGGAGGCACAACAACCTTTGCCGGACCTCCGCCAAACAGCGGAATAATTTCTGCTGTTGGTACATATACCTTCATGATGATTGCAACCGGAACTGCATCTTGCAAGGATACTGCAATAGTTAATGTTTATATTCGTCCGGTTCCGGTCGCTGACTTTCTCTATAGTCCCTGGACTATTGGAGGAGATTGTGTTGGATCTAATATTGTTTTTAATAATACATCTACCGGAACCGGCACCTTTTCAACTTATTTATGGAATTTTGGGGATGGGACATCATCTACAGCTGCGAATCCATCTCATGTTTATTCTTCAGCAGCAACTACAGTATCTCTTACAATAAGTAATGGAGGAACATGCACAAGTTTTAAAAGCTGGGCAATTACAGTTAAACTGAAACCTGTTCAAAATTTCACGGCAAGTCCAAGTCCCGGCTGTGCACCTCAAATTGTAACTTTTGGAAATACAACCACAGGAGAGCTTCCTGCAACCAATTTTTCCTGGAATTTTGGAAATGGTAATACATCAACAGGGGTTAAGGTTCCTGGAACCCAAACATATCACCAGGGGAATTGGACAATTATGATGGTAGCAGGAAATGCCTGCGGGCTGGATACAATGTACAGAACGATTGTCGTCGACACTATACCCAAAGCAATAATGAGTGTAAGTTCTACAAATGGCTGTACCCCTTTAACAATAAATACAACCAATAATTCAACCGGCGGCAGCTTAACATACGAATGGTATATTGACGGGGTTCTCACAGCTTCTACATTAAATATAAATCCTGTGCTTACAGCCCCAAGCTGCAACACATTGCAGACTCATACAATTCGATTAAAAGTTTCAAATCATTGCGGCGGCGGAATTCATGATACTACAGTTACAATAACAGTACACCCTGCAGTAACTGCTATTCTTTCTCCATCCTTTGCAACTATTTGTGCTGGTCAGAATTTTCAATTTTCATACACTCAAACATCATGCGGTGATTCATTAAGTTATTTGTGGCGTTTTGATAACGGCAATACTTCGACAGTTCCAAATCCTGTCGCCCAATCATTTAATAACCCAGGAAACTATGCCCCTAAATTAATTGTTACCGGCTTTTGCGGGGTAGACACAGGACATGCTGCATTATCGGTATTCCCGCTTCCTGATCCTCCGACTGCAGTTGGTGACACTGTTTGTTCAGGGACTAAAGCTACTCTGACAGCTTCGCTGAACAGCCCAGGAGGTAATATTCAGTGGTATAATAGTCCGACTGGAGGCGCTTATCTGGCGCAAGGGACGAGCTATCTAACTCAAATATTGAATGCGAGCACAACATATTGGGTTCAAACAGAATATTACGGCTGTGTAAGTCTTAGGATCCCTGTTTTAGCGTTTGTGATTCCATTACCTTCGGCACCAACCTCACTTAGCACAACTATCTGTCAAGGAACTTCGGCTGTTTTTTCCGCTACAGCTCCCTTAGGCGCAACCTTTCAGTGGTACGATACGGTAACAGCCGGATCAGTTTTGTTTACAGGACCTTCATATATAACACCTGTGTTAAATATCACAAGAAAGTATTATGTTTCAGCAATTGTTGATGGTTGTTCAGGACCGCGTAAAACTGACACTGTAACTGTAAAACCTACACCGGCATTACCAACTGCCGCTTCGGTTAGTATTTGTTATGGAGGTACAGCTTCTCTTTCAGCCACAGCACCCGGCGGCACGTACGAATGGTATGATGCGCCGACAGCCGGAACGCTTTTAAGCACAGGTTCTTCATACATCATACCCTCGTTAACAACTACTACTATTTATTATGTTCAAACAACTGTAAACGGATGTCTGGGGCCAAGAAAAGCGGTAACTGTAACTGTAAATCCGTTTCCTGTTGCTGACATTGTTCCGGATGTAAATTCAGGTTGTGTAGGATTAATGGTAAATTTTGATAATAATTCTACTCCGGGAGGGACTTATCTTTGGCACTTCAGCGGTGCAGTTCCGGCAACATCTAATCAGTTTATTCCACCTACCAAAACTTTTATTTCTTCAGGTATAAAACTTGTATGGATCACAGTAACAGTTCTTGGATGCTCTACAAACGATAGTACTAATATCCATATTGATCCTAAACCTATTCCGACTTTCACTACAACTCCTTCATCCTTCTCTGGTTGTACTCCGGTTAACAGGGCTATAAATAATACAAGTGCGGTAACAGCTGGCGATAGTTATTTATGGAACTTCGGCAACAGCACAACTTCTATTTTACAAAATCCACCGTCCCAGACATATACAACTACAAACGTTGATGCCGTTTATAACATAAAACTATTGATTACAGCTATTAACGGATGTAAAGACAGCATAACGCATGCAGTAACAGTACACCCTAATCCTGTGGCTTTATTTTCCCCTAATCCAAATGATACTGTTTGTGCAAATACCAGCCTGCAGTTTTTAAACGGTTCCAGTCCTAATGGTACAGCAACGTATCTGTGGCGTTTTGGAGATGGGGCAACAAGCATATTAACTAATCCAACACATATTTATTCTGTTCCCAATAATTATACTGTTAAATTAATTGCCACTACATCGTTCACATGTAAAGACTCAATTACACAATTAGTTGTAATCGATAGTCTTCCTGTGGCTGCATTTATAAATTCGACTGCATGTTTTGGTGATGCAGTGCAGTTTACGAATTCGTCAACGGGCAGTATTATAAGCCGGAGTTGGGATTTTGGTGACAGTTCCCCGCTTAATACAACCGTCAGTCCAAGTCATACTTATTCGGCAAGCGGTACTTATAATGTTACACTTACAGTTACAAATGTATTTGGATGTTCAAAATTCATAACACATGCTGTTATCGTGAAAGCTATACCAGTTGCCGTGTTCAGCGCTCCAACTGTTTGTATGGGAAATGCAACAATATTTAACAATCAGTCAACTGGTTCACCAACCAGTTGGATGTGGGACTTTGGCGATCTTGCAACAAGTACTTTACAAAATCCAACGCATATTTATTCTGATTCTGGTACATATAGTGTAAGGCTTATTGCATTTGGCGGCAGCGGTTGTTCTGACACTATTGTAAATCCTGTTCACGTAAATCTAATACCAACATCCAATTTCACTTTTACTTCAGTTTGTAAAAACGATACCTTGTTTTTCAACAGCACCTCACTTCATTCTCCCAATACCTATTCATGGAATTTTGGAAACGGCTTTTTTGATAATACTAACAACCCTTCACCAAAATTTGTTTACACAATATCAGGAACATATAACGTAATACTTACTACGGGCTATTCTGCTACGGGCTGCACAAACAGCATCACCATACCTGTGGCTGTATTCCCACGTACAATCCCTAATTTTTTAAGCACTACTCCTTGTTTGAACG
>CAISYK010000918.1 GCA_903889605.1 uncultured Bacteroidota bacterium | reverse complement strand
TATTCTTTACTGATAAAGGATTACATAAAGCGTGAAAAAGCTGGGTTGATTATTCACTGAAAAAGGTCCTTTTGGACGTTTCCATTTCATAAAAAAGAAAAGATATGGCTTGGAGTTTATCCTGAGCCCTTCTGCTATGCCATTGCGTGGGTTTTTCACCCGAAGCAATCTCATATAAGTATGCGAATGAGATTGCTTCAGTCGTGCCTCCATCGCAATTACGTTCTAAATTTATTGTCAACATTATGGACAGACACTAATTATATTTTCTTTCCCGCCCGCTTGCTGCACCTCCGTCAATCTCAATGAAACCATGTTATTGCTTCATCTAAGAAAAAAAACTTAGCTTTTTTCAAAAGCAATAGTTTATTGATTATCAAACAAATAAATAATTTGAGATTTTTAGTAAAATTTTTCACCTAAAAAAACATGCCAAAATTTTGAAAATATCAGAACTGATTTTTACCTTTGGTTGTAAGTACAGGATATTGCCGTCAATACAAGAAGAAAGCAATTTTTTGCCGGGAATAATAGTTTGAAAAAATAATAATAAAATAGTATGCGTAAGCTTTTATTCATCATCTATCAGCCATATAAATGGCTTTTCTTTTTTCCATTTTTAATTATTAACACTTTATTTTTTTCTTTTCTAGGCATTTTAATTTCATTCTATAGTCAAAAAGCAGGGAGCTTCGCCGGAGTTCTTTGGTCGCGGGTCAATATGTTCCTTACCCCCGTATTTATGAAAGTTTCCGGGAAGGAAAATATTAAGAAAAATACATCTTATATTATCGTTTTAAATCATCAGAGTTATTATGATATTTTTATTATTTACGGCTGGCTGGGGATTGACATAAAATGGATAATGAAGCAGGAACTTCGTAAAGTTCCCGGCCTGGGTATTTGCTGCGAAAAAGTGGGTCACATATTTATTGACCGTTCAAACACGCAGGTAGCTATAGAAAGTATGAACAAAGTAAAAGATAAATTGGTAAACGGGACATCTGTTGTTATTTTTCCGGAGGGCACCAGGAGCAAAACCAGAGAGCTTAGTCCTTTTAAACGCGGGGCTTTTAGAATGGCATTTGATTTGGGATTGCCTATTCTTCCTATTACCCTGAAGGGAGGAAAAGATACTCTTCCATACAGTTTATCCAATATTTTCCCAGGAAAAGCTCAAATGCATATTCACGAGCCGATAGATATTAATAAATATTCTATTGAAAAGATTGAAACAATGATGGAAGATGTAAGAAATATCATTTCTGCGCCTTTGAAATAAAATAAGAATGCAAATAAACATTATTTAAGAGGATTGGCATATACCTGTTTATTAATAATTTACCGCTTAATTTAGAATCTTTATAGACTAATTTGGTTATTTTTAGGATAAAAACAAAAAAAGTTGTTCCAATTAAAATAATTTTATTACATTTGCATAATTAATAAATAAAAAAATATCATGCAAAAAGGTACAGTAAAATTTTTTAATGAAACAAAAGGATTTGGTTTC
>CAISYK010000917.1 GCA_903889605.1 uncultured Bacteroidota bacterium | reverse complement strand
TATTTAGTAACAGAATGCATAACAATATCAGCACCCAAAGCTAAAGGATTTTGTAAAAAAGGAGATGCAAATGTATTATCAACAGCACAAATTAATTTATTTTCTTTCGCAATTTTTGAGCATGCTTCAATATCAATGATCTGCATTGTAGGGTTGGTTGGTGTTTCCAGCCAAATCATTTTTGTATTTGCATTGATATGTTTCTTTATATTGTTTGCATCTTTCATGTCAATGAAATGGAATTTTATTCCAAAATTTGCAAACACTTTAGTAAACATCCGGTAGGTACCGCCGTATAAATCATCACCCGTAATTACTTCATCGCCTGGACGAAGTAATTTAGCAACAGCATCAATAGCACCCATTCCGCTGGAAAAACACAAACCATATTTTGCACCTTCCAATGCTGCGATGCATTTTTCCAATGCATTACGGGTTGGATTTTTACCTCTTGCATAAGCATAACCTTTGTGGTTTCCAGGGCTTACCTGCGTAAAAGTAGATGTTTGATAAATAGGAGTCATGATTGCTCCAGTAGTTGGATCAGGTTCCTGACCAGCGTGAATTGCTTTTGTTCCAAAGCCTAAATTTTTTGAATCTGCCATTTTTAATTATAATTTGTAGGGGCGCAAAGATAATTGTTTTGAGAGAGCATTATAATTATTATGCAGTTAAATTTAGGTTTCGCAGATTTATATTTTCAACCTTAGAGAAATGCTATTTCTGAATTATTAGTTTTTGAACGGCTGTTCCTTTATCAGTTTTGATTTTTAGAAAATATAATGCCATTTGGTTGCTGGCTTAAATCAATTTCTGAATTCAGCTTGGTTGATGGAAAAATTTTTGAATTACTGAAAATATAAAAATTTGACAGACTGTTTATTTGTTCCTTATAATTGCCTGGTGGTAAAAGTCAATTTTATTTGTTTTATAACTTTTAAAAATTCCAAAAATTCATTTTTCCAACTTTCTGAACATCCTTCTGCTATATGCATAACTTTGGTAATAAAAAATACATCAAAATATTGATTTATTAAAAAACAGGAATTTTCTGATTTAAATATCCCTTTTAATTCTTTTTTTGAATAATAATGATTTTTTGTATTATCAATTCCGGAAGTAATAATACCAAATGAAATTCGTCTAAGCGCTTCAAAAGCTACGGCCTCATTTTCATTCATTACCATATTAGTAAGTATTTTCAGTTGAATACAGGCAAAATTTAATTCACTTAAATCTAAGTGATTTGCTAATAGAGCTTTTATATTATTTGATTTGCTTTTCCAGTATTTGTCCACATCATTCCAATCACTTTCGGTGAAATTTTTTTCTATCATTTCATCAATAAAATGGCAGCCGTACTCTGCCCATTCCATAGAGTCAGTTCCTTCCTTTTCATATTTGGAAAATTCATCAAATAATTTTGACGCATTTGGATTCATTAATTTTTGATATTTTAATTTACCTTATTGATATTTTTAAGATTTAGGTGATAGTTGTATTTATTTTCTACAAAATATCAAAAAGATTATCAATTCCTATACAGCGTTCTGCCGTAAATCCTTCAGCAAATTCGAAGCCTGCATCACGGCCAAATACTGTCATTTTACTTTTTACTACATCAAAAAAGTTTTTCTTTGAAATAGGGGATTCAGGTTCATTTGAGGATGGATTATAAAATTGTGATTTGAATGCCTGTATGGACTGCATTTTTTTTTCAATAAAGGGAGTAACATCAACCGCAAAATCGGGTTTTAATTGCCTGTCTTGTATATAGTGGTATACAGCCTTTGGTCTCCAGCTTTCCTGATTAACCGAATTAATCTGTGTAACAAGTTTAATGAGTCCGCTGTAAAAACATGCTTCAGAAACTAAGGCAGATGCTCGGCCATGGTCGGGATGCCGGTCGCTAGGTGCATTACATAGTATTATCTCAGGTTTATATTCACGTATTTTTTTTATTATTTGCAGCTGATGTTCTTTATCGTTTTTAAAAAAACCATCAGCCATCCCTAAGTTATCACGGACTATGACACCTAATATTTTTGCCGAATCACGGGCTTCCGTTAAACGTATTTCACCGCTTCCGCGCGTGCCTAGCTCACCGTGGGTTAAATCTAAAATTCCGCATTTTTTTCCTAAAGCAATATGTTTTAAAATTGTTCCTGAACAAGAAAGTTCAACATCATCTGGGTGGACGCCTATTGCTAAAATATCTAATTTCACAGCTCCTTCAAACATAACCGAAGGGGAGGTGTTAATTAAGTTTGTCATTTTATTTTGATTATTTTTATAAGACTTGTTCTCCCTTAGTATATAGATTAAGAGCAGGACATCTATTTAGTTATCCAATTTATAATTTTTTCACTCATTGGTTTTTCTTTAGAATAAGCAATATCAACTAGATTTCCTTGTTCATCAATCATATATTTCTGAAAATTCCACTTGACAGATGAATCCATTTTTCCGTTTTTTTCTTTTTGAGTCAGCCATTGGTATACAGAATTCATATCTTTACCTTTCACAGAAATTTTTTCCATCATTTGAAATGTAACACCATAATTTTTTGTGCAGAACTCTTTAATGTCAGTATTGGTGCCAGGTTCCTGCCGTAAAAAGTTATTTGCTGGAAACCCGATAATCAGCAGGTTTTTGTCCTTATAAGTTTGAAATAATTTTTCCAACTCCTCATACTGCGGTGTAAAACCGCATTTAGAAGCTGTATTCACAACCAATACTTTTTTACCTTTTAATGATGAAAAATCGAAATCTTTTCCATCAATTGTTTTGGCTTTTAAATCATAAAATGAATTTTGTGCTCTCATAGAAATGCCAGATAATATTGTAAGAGTAAAAAATAATGCCGCGATTTTTATTTTCATCTTTTGAAATAACGTTAAGATTATAATTCTCGTTAATAAGCAAAAAGTAATTTTCTTCAACACTGCAAATGTACAAAAACTAAGTGTTTATTGTTTCCATGCAATTAAACCCATTGAAGGTTGTTTTTATCCCGAAATGACTCTTATCTTTGATAAAAATATTTTTTTAATGCGTTCTTAGTAATTTACAACTGTTTTTTGCTGAATCATTAAAATTTATTCTGCGGGTTAATTGGAGTGCCGCGTTAGGGATTGAAGTATAAATCCTTTTGCTTTCTGCAAAAGATTTAAGCGTAAAGCCCGCCCCTTTTTTTTCAAAAAGGGGAACGCCAAAATGAACTTAAAATGAGTAATTATTTTTGAACTAAATATATGAAAATTCAGTTTTTTGGTGCCGCACGTACTGTTACAGGGAGTAAACACATTATAACCACGGCCAGCGGAAAAAGAATATTGCTCGACTGCGGTTTTTTTCAAGGCAAGGGCTCTGAAACAGACGGGCTTAACCGTAACTTTTTATTCGAACCTTCAAGTATTGATTATCTGATACTTTCGCACGCTCACATTGATCATTCCGGCAATATTCCAAATCTTGTAAAACAGGGTTTTAAAGGTGCGATTATATGCACACCGGCAACTGCTGATTTATGCCGTGTAATGCTTCTCGATAGTGCTCATATCCAGGAGCATGATGTTGTTTATTTGAATAAGCGCCGTACAAAACTTGACCTGGTGCCGTTAACTCCTATTTATGAAACTAAGGATGCGGAAAATTGTTTGCTGCAGTTTAAAAGTGTTAATTATGAAACAAAATATACAGTTTGTGAAGGTGTTACTTTAACATTTACCGATTCAGGGCATATTTTAGGGGCCGCTGCGGTTAATCTTGAAATTATCGAAAATGGTATCTCAAAAAAACTATTCTTTTCAGGTGATATCGGCAGATATAACGACACAATATTAAAGAATCCAGCATCTTTTCCTCAATCAGATTATATTATTGCCGAGTCAACTTACGGCGACAGGCTTCACTCTGACAGCAAATATTCTGAACAGCAATTGTTCAATGCAGTTTATGATACTTGTGTAGCAAAAAAAGGGAAAGTTATAATTCCTGCATTCAGTGTAGGGCGGACGCAGGAGATTGTATATTCGCTGAATCAAATGTCTAATAAAAAGATGCTTCCCCATATAAAAGTTTATGTCGATAGTCCGCTTTCAGTAAATGCCACTGAGATAATGCGTAATCACCCGGAGTGTTTTAATGAAGATATTGTAAATTCATTAAAGAAGGATGCAGATCCATTCGGTTTCGATGATTTGATATATATACGGGATGCTGAGGAGTCGAAAAAATTGAATTTTTTA
>CAISYK010000916.1 GCA_903889605.1 uncultured Bacteroidota bacterium | reverse complement strand
ATCAGCAAAAAATGAAAACTAAACTGCAAATTTTAACCGCCTTTGTTATGATCGTAACAATCGGGTGGGGGAAGGGTTCAAATAAGAACACGGCATGGAAAAATCAAAATCCTCTGCTTACAAATAGCCTTTCAAAGGAGGACAATAAAAGCAGTCAGCTGTTTAGAATCCTTTCCGGTTCTAATAATATTGATGTTAGTAAGGACATCAGAAATGCAGTTTTTCTGGAAGTTGATTTTAACGAACTGGCAAGGATCAATAAAATGAATTCTTCGCTGCTGACATTAACTATTCCTTCTTCAGGGAACAGCGAAGTAACATTTGACCTTCGTGATGCAAAAATAGTGACCGATAATTTCTCTGTCAGAACCGGGAAAAACGAAAAAGTGAACTATACACCAGGATTATATTATCAGGGAACTGTATCAGGAATCAGTCCTTCATTGGCTGCATGGAGTTTGTTTGATAATTCAGTAATGGCTGTATTTTCATATAACAAAGAAAATTATGTGTTGGGTTTATGGAATGATAAATCCAATATTAATAAAAATATTTACATTTTATATAAAGACAGTGATGTTAAGTACGGGAGGGATTTTAAATGCGGGACTGATGATCTGCCAAAAAAGTTAAATGACAATAACAATCCAGGGCATTTATTAAGCAATCAATGTATAAAAATATATTTTGAATGTGAATATCAAATGTTTGTAGATAAAGGCAGCGTTGTTAATGTGGTTAATTATGTTACCGGAATGTTTAATGTTGTTCAGGCACTATACAATGTTGAGGTTATAAATACAGAAATATCGGAAATATATGTATGGACTACTACCGATCCCTATGTATCGTATACTACATCAACAGATCTTCTAAATAATTTTCAAGCAACCAGAACAACATTTAACGGAAATTTAGCTCATTTGCTAACCACAAAAAACACTTTAGCCGGCGGAATGGCCTATTTGGATGTAATATGCGACCTCAGCCACGCATATGGTGTCAGCAATATTGACAACACCTATGCTGCATATCCTAATTACTGCTGGACTTCAGAGGTTGTCACTCATGAATTAGGACATAATTTCGGATCACATCATACTCATTGGTGCGGCTGGGTAGGAGGGGCTATTGATGATTGTTACCCAGTGGAAGGAGGCTGTTCTCCAGGACCTACACCGCCATTAAATGGCGGTACCATTATGAGCTATTGTCATTTGGGCAGTACAGGGATATTACTTACAAACGGCTTTGGAACTCAGCCCGGAAATGCTGTTAGAGTTGCTTATGCTGCCGCCTCTTGTTTAACACCATGCGCCAGTCCGCCTACTGCTGGTTTTACCGGTACTCCTCTGAACAGCTGTACTGCACCATTAACAGTTACTTTCACTGATCAGACCTTTGGTGCAACCACATCCTGGGCTTGGGATATAGATAATAACGGTACCACTGATTATGTTACACAATCTCCATCGCATACTTATTTAACTGCCGGAACATATAGTGTAAGGCTTATTGCTTCCAATGTTAACGGCAGCGATACAATAACAAAATTAAATTATATTACTGTAGGAAGTGTTGTGCCTTCTGTAACTGCGGCAGTTACAACAGGGTCAAACACAATATGCGGAGGCACATCTGTTACATTTACTGCAGCTCCGGTTAATGGAGGTGCAGTTCCTGTCTACCGATGGTATTTGAACGGTGTATTAATTCCAGGAGCGACAAATGCAGCCTACACTTCATCAACATTAGCAAATAATGATGTTATAACCTGCGGTATTACATCAAATGCACCTTGTGCGAGCCCGGCAACTGCTGTAAGTACTGGAATAACAATGACTGTAACTCCTGCGGCCGCTACATCGATTTCAATTGCCCTTGCTTCAGGCTCAAACACTGTTTGTATAGGTACACCTGTAACTTTTAATGAAACTTCAAACAACGTGGGCGGAAGCCCTGTATATCAATGGCAGATTAATGGAGCAAGTGTTGGTTCAAACAATGTTTCATACGGATCTTCAACTTTAGTAAACGGCGATATAGTTACTTGTACTTTAACCTCCAATGCTGTTTGTGCAAGTCCTGCAATTATTACCAGCAGCCCTATTACAATGATTGTAAATCCTATTGTAAGTCCTACTGTTTCAATTTCCATGACTTCCGGTACAAACCCAACCTGTGCAAGCGTTCCTATCACTTTTACTGCGACTTCCGTTAACGGAGGAACAAGCCCGATATATCAATGGAAAAAAAACGGTGTAAATACAATAATCGGTACAACTTATACTCCAGCATCACCGGCAAATGGTGACATTATTACTTGCATGATTACCTCCAATGCGCTTTGTTTAGGAACAAATACTCCAACAAGCGCTGGTATAACTATCTCTGTAATTCCTTCTCCTAACCCAAGCGTTTCTGCCGCAATTACATCCGGTTCAAACCCAAGCTGTCATGATTCATCTGCAACATTTACTGCAACAGCTGCTAATTTGGGAACAAACCCATCTTATCAATGGTTATTGAATGGAAGCGCAATCTCCGGGGCTCAAAGTCAAACATATACTCCTGCATTAATAACTGATGGATCTGTGATATCCTGTAATGTAATATCTAACGGAACTACATGTCCTGAAGACGTTACAAGTGCAGGAATAACAGTAATAGTGCCTCCTGTAGCAACAATCAATTTTATTTCCGATATTGTTGTTTGCGGCGGAACTATTGCTGCTACTGTTTTTTCAAGTAATCCTGCTGGTGCCGATTTCATTTGGACTAACACGAACACAGTTGTGGGAATACCTGCAAGCGGTAATGGAAATGTTCCTTCATTTAATGCAGTCAATACTACTGCTAATCCTGTAACAGCTGTTATCACTGTATCACCTTCAGTTAATGGCTGTCCTGGAATTACTTCTTCTTACACTATTACCATAAACCCAACTCCTGTTATTACTCAAAACGGAACTATACTTACTTCAAGTTCGGCTGCCACTTACCAGTGGTATAGAAATGGACTGCCGGTTGCTGGAGCAGCTAACCAAGTCTGTACTGCTTTATTGAACGGAGATTATATTGTTATTGTTGATGACGGCACGTGTCCTTCGGCTGCTGTAACAGTTACTACATCAGGCATTGCTCAGTTTAACAACGATTGTTTTTTTACAGTTTATCCGAATCCCAGTGATGGAAGCTTTATTGTTTCGTTTGATATTTCTATAAAAAATACATATTCACTTAAGATAGTAAATATAGCAGGTGCATTGATCTATAAGGAATTACTGAACGATTTTGGCGGAAAGTATTCGAAAGAAATGAATATTGGCAATTATGGCAAAGGGGTGTATTTTATTTACTTAACAAGTTCTGATAATGAAATTGTTAAAAAGATTGTGATTTATTAATGTTGAAATGCATAATAATTTATGTGACTGCTTAAGTTTTACTGCCAAATTATTTCTGTTGATTAAAGTTTTTTTCATTTGTTGCATCAGGGATTT
>CAISYK010000915.1 GCA_903889605.1 uncultured Bacteroidota bacterium | reverse complement strand
CTATTATAGGTCTGGGAGAAGTAAAAAAAGAATAGGGAGAGGTTGCCCCCTTATATTCCAACAAATTCTATTTCAAATATTTTTTCAATTTGTGCTTTGATTTTTGATGAATCATCAGGGGTATCATCAATCCATGTAATTTCGGTTGCAGAGGTATTTTGTCCTCCAACCTTGATATTTAATTCACAAATAGAAAAATCAAATATTTTGCCATTTACTTCCGCTTGCCCATAAAACCAGTCAGTTCCAGACCCAGTTCTTTCGCTTGAATCTTCTTTATTAAAAGTGATTGTTACGTTTTCCATTTTGTTATTTATTAAAGGGTTATAATTGCATGTGGTTTCGTAAAAAGAAAAAAGAAAAATTAAACTTTTGCTTGTTCAAAGATTATTTCGCCTCGATAAACTTGAGGTATTAGATAGGCTTCATACATATTTCCGATAATATCATCTGCGACTACTTCTGCCATTTCTCTTGGCAGCATCATTGTGTTTTCAATGTCATGTACAGTTGCTTTAAATGGGTTCTCTTCAAAGGTTATGTTCCCGAAGATTACGAGGATGTTTTTTTTCATTGTGTTTGTTTTGTTTTAGGTGCGTTCAGGTAAGGAAGATGTAGAAAAAGAATAGGGAGCACTCATTCTCCCCCTACATGTTTAAGCAGCTTTTAAAGCTTCTGCAAACTCTTTGCTTAAATGGTCAGCAATTCCATTTTCTGAAAAGTCATTTCCAAAAAATCCCCAGCAACTATCAATGTGTTCCTCGTGTTCATGTTCCTTGTCGCAGGTTGATACTTCAACCACTTCAAAGCCGAATACATCCCCTCTCAAGTATTGGTCGTAAGTTCCAACTTCCCCTATCAAGTATTTTTCAACTTTTTCAAGTAATTTTTTGCTGATACGTTTTACACCATATTCTTTGCGAAGTTTTTCCTTTGAAATAAAAACAAAACCGACCTGACCACTATCCCAACGGTCACTAAATGGCGTTGTACGTAAGGATATGCCGCTATGGTCAAATAAATACAAGCGCAAAACAATAGCTGCATCATTCTCTTTGATTAAAGCCTTTCCAGCTTCCTCCCAGCCATCATATTGATTAAAATCAAAGTCATGTTTGTCGCCCAAATTATATCGTTTGTGGCTGCAAACCATTGTGCCTAAATTATCCCAACTGCGTGGACTTTCAGGGCTTTCATCAGGAAATATTCGGAGTATTTGTTTGCCAAGTTTAATCTCTCTTACTGGTGCGTTTCTCATGGTTTGTTTGGTTTGTCCTTATAGGTCAGATAAACGAAAAAAAAGAAAACCAATTGATTCTTTTTTCTATTATCCCTGACCTATAACCCCAAACAACACCAAATAAAAAAAAGAACATGGCAATTAAAATCACAGATGAAAAAATTAAAGAGCTAAAGAAAGAATTCAAAGGTCTCGGAACAATTTTTTCATACGGCTTAAAATACAATACGTACCCAAACTTCATTGTTAATAGGCAGTTCGATAACAAACATTATAGCCCAGTAGCAATTAGTGAAAACGGCAAAAGCGAAAGTGTATTAGGACTTTTCAAAACAAAAAAAGCAGCCATTGAATTCGGACTTGCTTTAGGGCTTAAAGAAATCCCTTGCCCAACCAGTTCTGAAGGTTAAAATTATTTTTTTTCTTCCCTGTGACCTATAATATAAAAATATGCTTGTAATTTATTTAACTCCGAAATCAAAGCATTTTCAACCTCACATCTGGAAAGAAGGTGGCTTGTTTAACAATAAGGATTCAGCCGAATTCCATGCAAAACAAATTCGGAAAATGAGGGATAGGTCTGAAAACGTAACGGTAATACCAAACTCTGTAAAGCCTAAAAATTAAATGATTCTTTTTTTCAAAATCTCTGACCTATAATTTCATGAGAAATAAATTAAGAGAGGTTGCAAATGAGGTACGTGAACAGGTAGAAGACTTCGCATTCAAAAATGATTTTGATGCTAATCTCGAAGGTTTATGCTCAATAGCTTCAACCATGCTATTTGAGCAACTTAAAAAGAATGGATTGAAACCTGTTCTTCATGTTGCTATTGACAAGCCTTTGACTCCACAGACTTATCATTTCTACCATGTATTTGTGTCGGTTAGTGGTTATGTAATTGATATAACTGCATCACAGTTTGACACTGCGTCCGAAAATTATCCAAATGTGTTAATAAAAAAAGAAGGGACATTTTCTCGTGGAAGTTGGCAATGGAAAACTTTTGTAAAATTTAGAAACTCAAAGGAGCTGGTTGAATGGCAAAAAAAGGAATGCCATAAAGCAAATTTAATTTCCTCATATTAAGCAGCTCCCCCACCACAATCGAACAGGCTGCACCCTTATACGCCTTCTGTTTTCATTTATTTCAAAACCTATTCGATTTTCCTTTGATATAAAAGCATTCTTTTTTTTCATCTGCCTGACCTATAAGATAAACCAATTAAAACAAAAAGAAAATGGCACATAACTTAGAGATAATTGACGGCAAGGCATCATTCGCCAGCAACAAATCAGCTTGGCATGGGCTCGGCACCATAGTTGAAAATGCGATGACCGCAGAAGAAGCAATAAAACTGGCAAATCTTGACTATCAAGTAGCCTTAGAACCTGCGACCTTTTGTATAGGCAAAAATCAAAGTATAGTTATTCCGAACAAGTTTGCAACATACAGAACCGATTCAAATATGCCACTGGGAGTGGTTGGTAGCAAATATAGCTTGGTACAGAACAGAGAAGCATTTGGATTTTTTGATTCAATAGTTGGTGGAGACTCTGCCATGTATGAGACTGTGGGTGTTCTGGGGATTGGTCAACGAATTTTTGTTAGCGCAAAAATGCCTGATGTTATCCGAATAAATGGAACAGATGACATTTCGGAGGTCTTCGTTCTATTGACTTCTTCACATGATGGAAGTGGCTCAATTGTAGCAGCCGTGACGCCTCAGAGAGTTTATTGTGAAAATTCGTTAAACATTGCCTTGAAAAATACTATCTCAAAAGTTGCAATACGTCACACAACAAGTGCAAGCAAAAAATTAGAAGATGCTCACAAATTGCTTGGTATATCACACAAATACATAACAGAAGTGAATGAAATGTTTAATTTTTTGGCGAAGAAATCAATAACTGATTCACAAGTAAAGCAACTTGTTTCAGAATTGTATAAAAGTGAAAAAGAAGATAGCACCCGCATTAATAACATTAGAGAAGCAGTTATTGTAGCATATTTCACAGGTGCAGGACAAAGTGAAATTGTCGGTACAGCGTGGGGGGCATATAATGCCATCACATTTCATCAAAATCACATTCAAAAATACAAAAGCGCTGATGTGAAATTTGACAGTATAATGGACGGTGCAAGTTTTAAGATACAAAACGAAGCCTTTCATAAGTTAATGGCTCTGTAAGCGTAAAAAGGGGCAAAAAGCAGAAGGGGGAGAAGTGTTCAGCTTCCCCTTTCTTTTTTTTCATCTATCAGACCTATAAGTTAAAAGCAAAAATTATGACAAATGAAGAGTCAATTCTACTGGCACAACAACTTCTGGATAGCGAATTTTCAGAAGCAAATCATAATCCTGTTGGTTACTGTGAAGCAATGGCATGGTCAAAGAGTTCCATAGGCACAAAACGAGCCTTAAAGAAAAAAGATATGTTGGCTCCCACAGCAAACGATATTGAGTCCCTTGCCATAATCATTGAGGGTTGCGGAACGAACAGCACAATTGAAATTGCAGAAAATAATTCAGTAGCAGATTTTCTGTGCAACTGCATTGCAAAAAATATTATGAGTTGAAATTCTTTTTATTCATCTGCCTGACCTATAAAAACAAACAAACCATGAAAACAAAGCATATTAAAATTGTAGCTGACTTCTTCAATAAATTGGTGGGAGAATTGGATAAAAAATATTTTCCTGATGTTAAATATTATAGAGATAATAAAAACACAGAAAAAATTCACTATGCCGTTGAATTGTTTAACAATGGATGTTTGTCCTATGGTAATTTAATCCAAAAGCTCTCCAAAAACTGTAAGGTAACAAAAGAAAGCATACACAAAATAGTTTCTAATTATATTGAAGATTTCGGAGATTTCAAATATAGTTTTGATTGATTTTTTTTCATTTCATTAACCAATAATAAAAAACAAAAAATATTATGGCAAAACAAATTGGAATAAAATTAACTGGCTCAGGAACAAAAAGCGAAATTATAAACGCACTTAAAGAACTGGCTAATTCTATTCAGTTGGAATCAGAAGAGGGAATGACGCTTGGTCTGACATTTGAAGACAATAT
>CAISYK010000914.1 GCA_903889605.1 uncultured Bacteroidota bacterium | reverse complement strand
TATCGTAAAGAAAAAACGCAGGCCGACAAAGCCCTCCAAAGGTTCAATGGAAAGGCGGTTAAAATCAAAAAAAATAAATTCAGATATAAAAAAAATGCGCAAAGGTGATTATTAAAGCTATTTTTCTCTATAAAACCCTTTATTTACAAGGGAAAATTAAAGATTACAAAGAATAGAATCACTAGTAAAAAACACACAGCGGATATTATTCAGCAGCAATATTATTTACTGATATTCATCATAAAAAAGACAACCCTTTTTATTCATTTTTGAATAAAATTATTCAGGATCACAAGTATTCAATTAATATTTAAACAATTAAACAATCAAAAATATGAGTAAAGCAGTTCCTTGCGATTTAGATATTGCACAAAACGCAGTAATAAAACACATTAATGAAATAGCTGGCAAACTGGGCATTGCAGTCGATGATCTGGAGCATTTTGGAAAATATAAAGCAAAACTACCGCTTTCACTTATTGATGAAGAAAAAATAAAACGCAGCAAATTAGTTTTAGTAACTGCCATTAGTCCGACTCCTGCAGGTGAAGGGAAAACAACAACGTCAATTGGTTTAACAGAAGGATTAAACATAATAGGTAAAAAAACTACTGTTGTTCTGCGTGAGCCTTCATTAGGGCCTGTATTCGGAATTAAAGGCGGAGCAGCCGGCGGCGGATACTCCCAGGTTATTCCTATGGAAGATATAAATCTGCATTTTACAGGAGATTTTTCTGCTATTGAAAAAGCAAATAACCTTCTGGCTGCACTTATTGATAATAACATTCAAAACAAAACACGCAACCTTAACATCGATGCAAGAACAGTGGTTTGGAAACGTGTTATGGATATGAACGACCGTGCATTGCGTAATATTATTATCGGCCTTGGCGGAACGACAAACGGAACACCGCGTCAGGATGGGTTTAATATCACACCTGCTTCAGAAGTGATGGCCATTTTATGTATGTCTAAAAACATAGAAGACCTGAAAGTGAAATTGGGGAATATTTTTGTTGGATATACTTTCGAAGGCAAACCCGTTTTTGCACGTGATTTAAAGGCTGAAGGCGCAATGGCAATTTTATTGAAAGATGCCATTAAACCAAATCTTGTTCAAACTCTTGAGGGAAATCCTGCAATTATTCACGGCGGGCCGTTTGCAAACATTGCACAAGGAACAAACACCATAATTGCAACAAAAATGGGCTTATCATTAGCCGATTATGTTGTTACAGAAGCTGGTTTCGGCGTGGATTTAGGTGCTGAAAAATTCATGAATATAAAATGCGGATATGCAGGATTAAAACCCAATGCCGTTGTTTTAGTTGCTACTATCAGGGCTTTACGTCACCACGGAGGTGCAAAAAAAGATGAATATAATACACCAAGCCTCGAACGTGTAAAAAAAGGTTTTGAGAATTTAGAGAAACACATCGAGAATATTTTGAAATTCGGAATAAAGCCTGTCGTTGCCATCAACAGCTTCATCAGCGATTCAGCAGAAGAGGTAAACTTTATAAAAACAGAATGTGCTAAACACGGCGTTGATGCTGTACTTTCGGAGTGCTGGGCAAAAGGCGGCGAAGGAACAACCGACCTTGCTAAGGCAGTTGTTAAGGTTATTGAAAGCGGTGAAAACAATTTCAAACCATTATACGATTGGAATTTATCAATAGAAGAAAAAATAAAAATTATCGCCACCGAAATTTATGGCGCCGACAGTGTTGAATATTCCGCAAAAGCACGTTCAGGGCTTAAAACAATCAATGCATTAGGATATGATAAATTACCTATCTGCATGGCAAAAACTCAAAAATCGTTATCGGATAATGAATCTAAAATAGGAAGACCGAGGAACTTCAGTGTTACTGTCCGCGAATTTGAATTTGCTGCGGGTGCCGGATTTGTAATACCTATTCTTGGTGAAATGATGCGAATGCCTGGATTGCCTGTAACTCCTGCCTCTGAAGGAATGGATATTGACGCAAACGGAAAAATTACAGGACTTTCCTAAAATGAGCACTGCCTCCTATAAAGGTCAGAAGTATAATGAAGGGAAATTATTTCAGGTTGAAGATATTCTTGTTATAGAGGAATCGCTCAAAATTACAATTAATAACACTCCATTTACTATTACTATGCGCACGCCCGGCTCTGAAAACGAGCTGGTGCGCGGCCTTTTATTTTCTGAAAATATTTATTCAGAAATCGGACCCGAACCAATTATCATTTTAAAAGGAAAAAACGAAAAAGGGTTTATTAATCTGGTTGACGTTATTATTCCAAAAGAAAAAATAGGAAAAGGAATGGAAATTTCCAGAAGCATCGTTTCGGTATCTTCATGCGGTATTTGCGGAAAATCCGAATTGGATTCTTTGCCTGATAATTCAGAGAAATTGAAGGCAGCGGAAAAATTAAATCCAGGAATCGTTGGCAGCATGTTTGAAAAAATGAATTCTTCTCAAAACACATTCAAGCAATCAGGCGGTTCACACGCAGCCGCGGCTTTTACAATTGACGGGGAATTGTTAACAATTCAGGAAGACATCGGTCGTCACAATGCTGTAGATAAAGTGATCGGAAGTTTGCTTTTTCAGAAGAGCTTGTCAAAAGCCCAATGCATGGCTGTGAGCGGGCGTATTTCATATGAAATTGTAAACAAATGTTTCGCTGCAGGAATACCTTTTCTGGCGGCTGTTTCTGCTCCATCATCTATGGCTGTAGATTTAGCTGAACAATTAGGAATTACTATTCTGGCTTTCTGCAGGGATAAAAAATTTACCGCCTACAGTCAGATTGGAAATATAAAAATTCAATAAAATGATGGTTAATAAAATAATGAAATTATAAAAATATACCGCAAAGGCGCGGAGACGCAAAGAAAAGATCAAGAAATAAAAAGATTTTGCGGCAAAAACCTTAATAGGTTGTTTATGTTTTATTTACTGCTTTTTTATATTATACTCTCTGACAGGGTTTCAAACCCTGTTAGAGGTAAATAAAATAATGAAATTATAAAAATATACGGCAAAGGCGCGGAGACGCAAAGAAAAGATCATAAAATAAATAGATTTTGCGGCAAAAACCTTATTAGGTTGTTTATGTTTTATCTACTGCTTTTTTATATTGTGCTCTCTGACAGGGTTTCAAACCCTGTTAGAGGTAAATAAAATAATGAAATTATAAAAATATACGGAAAAGGCGCGGAGACGCAAAGAAAAGATCATGAAATAAAAAGATTTTGCGGCAAAAACCTTAATAGGTTGTTTATGTTTTATCTACTGCTTTTTTATATTGTGCTCTCTGACAGGGTTTCAAACCCTGTTAGAGGTAAATATACAGAAGTTGAAAATCTTTATAAACCCCTGACAGAGCTAAAAGCCCTGTCAGGGTAAAGGCTTAATAATTCTTTTTTATAATATTTAAACAACCTATTGGTAACGCCTTTGCGGCAAAAAAACTTTAAGCGACTCAAAAAAAATTAACATAAAATAAAAAAGTTCAAATGGCAAAAGTTCAAAAATGCTCCTGCGGTAATGATGAAGAGGGCTTGATTGAAAGATTAGAAGAAATCATTACTTCATTCAAAGAAAAGCCCGGAGCTTTAATCCCTGTTCTTCAGGCTACGCAAAGTCTTTTCGGTTATATTCCGCAGGAAGCGATTCTGAAAATTTCAGAAATCCTTAATGAGCCTTTGTCGAAAGTATACGGCGTTATTACCTTTTATTCATTCTTCTCATTAAAACCCCGCGGAAAATACCTGATAAGGGTTTGTCTTGGAACGGCCTGCTATGTGCAGGGAGCCAATGAAGTGCTGACCGCACTTAAGCAGCAGTTAAGTCTTGAGATAGGTGAAACATCTCCTGATAAACTTTTTACTTTGGATGTAGGAAGATGCTTTGGAGCATGCGGTTTAGCTCCGATAATTATGGTAAATGATGATGTGCATCAATGGGTAAAGCCGTCTGATGTAAAAAAAATATTAGGTACCTATAAAAAACAAAAAGGTGTAAATCAGGGGGAGGTAAAATAATGGATATAAACAAACATATGCATTTTGTAAGGAATGCTTCAGATTTGCAGGCATTGCATAATACACTGATAAAAAGCAGGGAATTCAATTCCGAAAAGATTTTTATATGTGCCGGCGGCGGATGTATTGCATCGGGGTCAATGAAAGTAAAAAATGCTTTTGTTGATCAGATGGCAAAAAACAACTTAACCGAAAGCCTGGACATTATGGAAACAGGATGTTTAGGACCGTGTGCTGTGGGACCCGTTGTTGTTATTGGAAAAGACGACACGTTTTATCAGAAAGTCCGTCCGCAGGATGTTAAAGAAATAGTTGAAAAACACTTGATTGGAGGCAATGTTGTTGAAAATCTTTTACACGAAGTTGATGAACAGAAGGTTTCAAAAAAATCTGAACTGCCGTTTTTTAAAAATCAGGACAAACAGGTTCTTAGGAACTGCGGAAAAATTAATCCCAATAAAATTGCAGACTACATAGCTAATGGAGGTTACCTGGCCATGAGCAAAGTGCTGGATATTATGACCAGCGATCAGGTTATTCATGAAGTTACTGTTTCCGGCCTGCGCGGACGAGGCGGCGCTGGTTTCCCTACAGGTACAAAATGGAGCTTCGCCAAAAAAAGTCAGGAAAAAGAAAAATATATCCTTTGTAATGCCGATGAAGGGGACCCGGGAGCTTTTATGGATAGAAGTATTCTGGAAGGCGATCCGCACAGTATTATTGAAGGAATGGCAATTGGAGCATTTGCTATCGGAAGCACGCAGGGGTATGTATATGTTCGTGCAGAATACCCGCTTGCTATAGAACGGCTTCAGATTGCAATAGATCAGGCGCGTTTATGCGGTTTGCTGGGCAAAAATATTTTAGATACAGGATTTAATTTTGATCTGGAAATCAGAAAGGGTTCCGGCGCCTTTGTTTGCGGTGAAGAAACAGCACTTATAACTTCCATTGAAGGCAACAGGGGAGAACCTCGTCCTCGTCCTCCGTTCCCAGCGGAGAAGGGTTTATGGAATAAACCAACTGTACTTAACAATGTAGAAACATTATCAAACATTCCGCTCCTAATTAATATGGGAGGAGCAAGATTCGCAGAAAAAGGCACGTCCAAAAGTAAAGGCACAAAAATATTTGCACTTGCCGGAACAGTGAAAATTTCCGGGCTTGTTGAAGTTGCCGTGGGTACTCCTTTACGTAAACTTGTGTATGATATAGGAGGCGGCATATCTACAAATAAAAAATATAAAGCGGCCCAGATAGGCGGTCCATCCGGAGGCTGTATTCCTGCCGAACACCTTGATGTTCCTCTCGACTATGAATCGCTGAATAAGCTTGGCGCAATCATGGGCAGCGGCGGCCTGATTGTGATGGATGAAAGCTCATGTATGGTTGATGTTGCAAGGTTTTTTCTGGAATTTGTTCAGGATGAGTCTTGCGGTAAATGTGTTCCATGCCGTGAAGGAACAGCACGGATGAAGCAGATAGTTGACAGAATCTGCGAAGGGAAAGGTGAAATGAAAGATTTGGATGAGCTGGAAAAGCTTGCCGCCACTGTAACAAATGCATCATTGTGCGGACTGGGTCAAACAGCTCCAAACCCCGTATTAAGTACTCTTAGGCATTTTAAAGAGGAATACATCGAACATATAAGGGATAAAAAATGCAGAACCGCTGTCTGTAAAGAACTCATAGTATTTGAAATACTTGACATTTGCAATGGCTGTCAGGCTTGTAAAAAAGTTTGTCCGGTTGAAGCAATACACGGCGAAAAGAAACTCCTTCACAATATTGATGACGAAGTTTGTATCCGATGCGGGTTGTGTCTGAGTACATGCAAATTTGATGCGATTGTAAAATATTAATTATTGAATCATTTATAATTTTTGCACCATGCAAATAAACATAAATAACAAGTCATATCCTGCACATGAAGGCGAAACGGTTCTTGATGTAGCCAGAAAAAACGGCATATATATTCCCACTTTATGCTATCATGCTAAAACAGGGCAGTCCGCAAAATGCCGGGCGTGTATAGTTTCTGTTGAAGGTATGCGCGGCTTTCAAACATCATGTAATCTTAAAGTAAAAGACGGCATGTCTGTTTTAACAGAAACCAAAGAAGTTAAGGATTCACAGCGCATGGTTGTGGATTTAATGCTTTCGTCAGGTCATCACAACTGCCTTGCCTGCGAAAGAAGCGGTACATGCGAATTACAGGATGCCTGCTATCACCTTGGAGTTGAAAAGACTTCCTTTTCTGATCATCCGACAGGTATAAAAGATGAGAGCTCCGAATTTATAGTTATCGATTATGATAAATGTATTAAATGCGGCAGATGTGTTGCAGGATGTAATCACTCTGTGGTAAATGAAGTGCTTGGTTTCGGATTCAGGGGGCTGGAAACTACTATCATGTGTGATGATGATATACCGATGGGCGATTCTACCTGTGTGCAGTGCGGCGAATGCGTGCAGCTTTGTCCTACAGGCGCATTAACTGATAAAAAATCCAGGGGTAAAGGACGTTTTGCAGAGCTTAAAAAAGTAGATACGACATGCCCATACTGCGGTGTTGGATGCCAGTTAACACTTCATGTTGATCATGAAAAAAATAAAGTGGTGCGCGTTACAGGACGTGAAGTATGGCCGAACAATGGAATGCTTTGCGTTAAAGGCCGTTATGGTTTTGAGTTTCATGCCAGCCCCAAACGTCTGCAGTATCCATTGATTAAGAGGAACGGCAAGCATGAACGAGCTTCATGGGATGAAGCCCTTGATTTTATTGCCGAACGCATAAAGGCTTCTGTGGGCGAGCATGGGCCTGATGTTTTTTCAGCGCTTGGATCAGGACGTATTACAAATGAAAATAACTACGCAATTCAGAAATTTACCCGCGCTGTAATAAAAACCAACAATATTGACCACTGCGCCAGAACATGCCATGCGCCAACAGTAGCGGGCCTTGCACATGCTTTTGGAAGCGGGGCTGCCACTAACTCTATTGATGAAATTCTGGAAACAGAATTGATTTTTGTTATTGGTTCAAACATGACTGAAGCGCATCCTGTTGTTTCTTATTATGTGAAGCGTGCTGCACAAAACGGTGCAAAATTAATTGTCTGCGATCCCCGCAGGGTAGATATAGCGCACTGGTCCGATTTATACGTTCAGTTAAGAGTAGGTACTGATGTGCCGTTTTTAAATGGACTCATGAATGAAATTTTGAAGAACGGGTGGCAGGACGAAGAGTTCATGAAAAACAATACCGAAAATCCGGAAGAAATAAAAAACTGGCTGAAGGATTTTACAATTGAACAAGCTTCCGAAATTTCCGGCGTACCTGTTGAAACAATGAAGCAGGTTGCAAAAATGCTTGGTGAAGCAAAAAAAGTAAGCATCCTTTATACACTAGGCATCACCGAACATATCTGCGGAACAGACAACGTAAAAACATTGGCTAATCTGCAGATGATACTTGGTCACCTTGGTAAACGAGGATGCGGAGTTAATCCGCTGCGCGGTCAGAACAACGTACAGGGCGCCTGCGACATGGGTGCTTTACCCAATGTGTTTCATAATTATCAGTCCGCCACAAATGAAAAGGCAATTGAAAAAATGGAAAAAGATTGGGGGGTTAGCGGTCTTTCACGTAAAGAGGGATATAAACTCCCTACCATGCTTCACAAAGCAACTACAGGAGGAACAAAAATACTGTTCTGTGTGGGTGATAATACTGTTCAGACAGAGCCGAATACAGCTAAAACAATTAAAGAAATAGAAGCTTTGGATTTTTTAGTGGTCGTTGATATTTTCCCAAACATGACCACAGAATATGCCGATGTTATTTTACCTGATGTATGTTTCAATGAAGATGAAGGAACCTATTCTAACCTCGACCGGCGTGTTCAGTTTCTGCGCAAAGCAGTAGATGCACCCGGAGAAGCACGTCCAACATGGTGGATTATGCAGGAGTTAGGAAAACGTTTTGATGTTGATTTGAAATTTACATCTGCCAATGCGGCCTGGGAAGATATGCGCAGAACAGGAACAATTATGGGAGGTATAACTTATGACCGTATACAGCATATTGGTCTGCAATGGCCTTGCCCGACTGTGCAGCACCCCGGCACTCCAATTCTGCATTTAAACGGAAAGTTTACTCGCGGAAAAGGTCTGTTCTCACAAACAAACTACCGGCACCAAGCCGAATTGCCTGATGCAGAATATCCTTTTATCTTGTCTACAGGCCGTAGATTATGGCACTACCACACCGCAACTCAAACAAGAAATTCAATCGGCTTGGAAAATATTTTCCCTGAAGAATTGTTGGAAATAAGCCCATTTGACGCTAAAATAATGAATGTCAAAACCGGTGATATGGTAAAAGCCACCAGCAGACGCGGTACAATAACCCTGAAAGCATGGGTTACCGACCGTTCACCTGCAGGGGTAACATGGTGTGCATTTCATTTCCATGAAGCCCATGCCAATATTTTAACTAATGATGCTTATGACGATGTCACTGAAACGCCTGAATATAAAGCCTGCGCAATTCAAATTGAAAAAGTTAGCGACGGCATCGCTGTTGTTGAAAGAGGATTCAGACAGGCTCGTCCATAAGTGGTTCTCGCAGAGTTTCTCAGATTAAAGGCAGAGTTTCGCAGATTGAAAAAAAATATTAATGGAATATTTATGCTTAATGGAACCATGGGAATAAAATCTTTTTGTATTGTTTACTTTGCGCCATAGGGTATTTGCGGCGCCTGTTATAAAGTTTGTACATTTTTAAAAAATCATTTTTTGAGGCTTTGTATAATAAATTAAATCTGCGGAACTCAGCGAAAACACTGCGGCCATCTGCGAGAAATACATTAAAACACATGAACGAAACCAACATTGACAAACTTATTGATTTTGCCATTGAGCAGGAGCATGAAGCTTACGCATTTTATAAAGCGGCTTCGCAAAAAGTTACTAACCCCGGCGTGAAACAGCTCTTTTTGGAACTTTCCCGCGATGAAGAGGGACATGCCAATTTATTGGAGATGTACCGGAAAAATAAGGTGTTAGGTAAAATCTTTAAAACACAGGTTATCGATTATAAAATTACTGAAACACAGGATATGCCGGCTCTTTCTATTAACATGAAACCTGCTGAAGCTATTACTATTGCAATGAAGCGTGAGCTGAATGCGGCAGAGTTATACCGTTCGTTGGCCGCCCAAGCTGTTAACGGCAGTGAAAAAGAGGCTTTAGAAAACTTGGCAAACATGGAAATGGGACATAAACACAAGCTCGAAAACGCTTTTGTTGAAATAGGTTATCCTGAAGTGTTTTAAAGTTTATTCAATGTTACGCCTTACAGGTCAATTCTTGATTGAGAAACAAAGTTTCATGCTCAGTCATTTCGATTAATACTTTTTTTCAAAAAAGCAATATAAAATGACTTAATCTGAATGTATTGACACATAGGTTCATTTAGTGTTATGTCAAATACTGTATAACTCCAAGTGATTTCGCCGGCATTGCGTATACTTTTTTTATGTTAGGGAATCTTCTGTCGCTGTTCCGCATATTTAAAAAAACATCACCATTTGCAGGCTCTGTCGCTGTGCAATCATCTGTTTTCTCGTTTGGAATACTGCCTGAGCCTGTAAAATATTGCAGCCTAAAGCCAGCCCCTAACATTTTTTAGTATTTGGAAACCACCTCTAATAAAATCAACCTTTTTGTATTTCTTTTTTTGATCTGCCTAGATAAAAAATAAAAAAATTATGGAATTATAATAATGGCTGCATCTTGTTGATGAAATTAAAATAAACATTAAACTAAAACCTTCAAGCCATGTTAAAAATCTCAATAATTTCAATTGTAATTGTTTCATTTATGAGCATTGCAATGATAACACCCAAATCGGGAGAGCCTTGTTCCATAAGCGGAAAAGTAAGTAAGAAAAACAGTACCGAAATTATTCCATTTGCCAGCCTGAGCTTATTCAAAGGAGATTCCTTGATCTCTAATTCCAATTCAGATGCCAGCGGTATTTATTGTTTTAATAATTTACCGGCAGGAAAATATAAGTTAGAAATAAATTATGTTGGATATAAAAAAATGGATATCCCTATAGCTGTCACAGCCAACAAAACAATTCAGAAAAACATCCAACTATCATCTGAGATTGTTGAGATGGAAGAGCCTGTAATGGAGTCGAAAAAAGAGATGGCCACAGGAAGGCTTAATAACCAAATGGGAGCCTCTCGGTCTGCTAAAATGATGTCCAAATCCCCTTCTGCAGGCGCTTTTGATATGGTAGGGGAGAGTCCAAACTTCAACACTGAGGAGTACAGCAAAATAAACGACAACGAATTCAAAGAAACAAGCAAAAATGCATTATCAACTTTTAGTATTGATGTTGACAGAGCCTCTTACAGCAATATACGCAGATTTATAAATCAGGGAAGCCTGCCTCCTGCTGATGCAGTGCGGATTGAGGAGATGGTTAATTATTTTTCATACAACTATCCTCAGCCCACCGGCAACGACCCATTTTCAATAACTACAGAATACGCAGATTGCCCTTGGAATGCAAATCACAAGCTGATACACATAGGGCTGCAGGGAAAAGAAGTGCCTAAAATAAATCTCCCGGCAAATAATTTGGTTTTTTTACTTGATGTTTCCGGATCAATGGATGACCCGGCCAAGCTTCCTTTATTAAAATCCGGGCTGCGTTTACTAATAGATCAATTACGCCCCCAGGATCATGTTGCCATTGTTGTGTATGCAGGAGCTGCCGGTGTTGTATTGCCTTCCGCTTCCGGAAGTGAAAAAGGGAAAATAATTGATGCGCTTGAGCAATTGCACGCAGGCGGATCAACTGCCGGAGGCGAAGGCATAATATTGGCTTACAAAATAGCAAAGGAAAATTTTCTGAAAGGAGGAAACAACCGCATAGTATTAGCTACTGACGGCGACTTTAATATCGGCGCAAGCAGCGACGGGGAGATGATTAGGCTTATTGAAGAAAAACGTGAGCAGGGGATTTTTTTAACAGTACTTGGTTTTGGAAGCGGCAATGTTAAAGATTCCAAAATGGAGCAGATAGCGGATAAAGGAAATGGAAACTATTCATATATTGATAATCTGCTTGAAGCTCAAAAAGTATTGGTAAAAGAAATGGGAGGAACCATGCTGACCATTGCGAAAGATGTGAAAATACAGATTGAGTTTAATCCTTTATTTGTTAAGGCTTACAGGTTGGTTGGTTATGAAAACAGGGTACTTGCCAATGAAGATTTTAATGATGATAAAAAAGATGCCGGTGAACTTGGTTCAGGACACACAGTTACTGCTATGTACGAAATAATTCCCGCAGGCAGCACTGAGGAGCTTTCGTCCATTGACCCGTTAAAATATCAGCAGACAAAGCCTGTTGTGCAAGGTTCCGGCAATGAGTTAATGACAATAAAATTCAGATACAAAGCTCCGGATGAAAACACTTCAAAATTAATTACACATGTTGTTTTAGATAAAATATCAACCGCAAATTCAGCCTCCGAAAATTGTCGTTTTTCTTCTGCTGTAGCCGAATTTGGAATGCTGCTGCGCGACTCAAAGTTTAAAGGAAACGCTGACTATAAAGAAGTGCTTACACTTGCCCGTGCATCAAAAGGTAAAGATGAAGAAGGCTATAGGGCCGAGTTTATCAGACTTGTTGAAATGGCTGAAGTTTTAAAGAAATAAAAAACAACATTGATACTAAAGCTGGCAAGGTTCACAAAATGCCATTCATTCTTAAGCGGAAGAGCCTTGTTGGCATTTAGTGTTCAGCTGAATTGCCAATCAGTTTATTGACATTTAATCTGAAATAACCATTAAGGCAATAGGTTAACGGAGAGCCGCATAAAAAACATAGTGAATCTCAGTAATCTTAGCAGCTTATGGGCACTGAGATACCAAAGAATAGAAAGAGCCTACTTCCCTTTCCATTCAGGCATCCTGCCTGGTGTGTAAGGCGCTTTATTCTGCTCTAAAAGAGCTTCTGCCTTTTTTATTTCAGTATCAATAGATTTTAATTCAAGTAAAACAGAGTCAAAAAGTTTTGATGCAGTTTCATAAGACTGAATGAAAGTTTGAGTCGGTGCAGAGGTAATACTCCATAAGGCGTTTTCAATTGAGCCGATACGGCCATTTATGGATGGAGGAGTTTCAAACTCTCGTCTTGACAGGCTTTCATCGCCGTTTAGTTTTGTGTTCAAAGCTGTCAGTCTTTTTTGAATTTCATATACCTGCTCTGTTAATCCCTGCGGTTCGTTGGGTAATGACATTAGAGCGGCTTTTATGAATACGATTTTATTCTGAAGCTCGCCGCGGTAACTCTCTGCGGCACCAGATGTCCTGCGCAGTTCGCTCACTTTTTTACAGAAAGCATCGAGTGTTTTTTTATCTGCTGATGGAAGAGTGTCGGCGTTAAGAGCCTTAGTGAAAAAAGGAATTGCGGGCACTATCTCCGTTATTTTTCCATCCTCAAATTTGCTCAGTGAAACTTTATAATGGCCCGGCATTGCGAGATAACCGGTTTCCGGCTGATCATATGGGTTTGTCGGATCCTGAGTGCTGAAGTTTACTGGGCCAGGTGATGGATAACGGAAATTCCAGACGATCCTGTTAAGTCCTTTTTTAGCAGACGTTTTTATTTTTCTCACAATAGTACCATCTGCATCAAATACTGTGAATAATAAATAAGGCTCAGGCTGCTCATCTTCTAAACGCAGCGAATCTGCTGATGGATAATACACAGGCTCTCCTTTTTTTATTTTTTCTTTCTCTATATCTCTTCTTATTTCTTTGATGGTTTTAATATCATCTTTCAAATAATAAGTGAAGACGGCACCAACGGGCGGATTGGGGGCTGAATAATAACTTTCTCCTTGAAATCCTTTCAGCGGTGACCCAAGCTTTCTCCATTCATTAAAAACCCATGAATCCTTTATGGGAAGCATGAGGGCTTCTTTGTTAAGGTCGGCCGGTTTTAAGCTGCGCAATGGAGCATAATTGTCCAGAATATAAAATCCCCTGCCAAATGTAGCAATCACAAGGTCATTCTCCCTTTTCTGAATTGCAATATCACGCACGGCTATTGTGGGCAAGCCTCCTTTTAGCTGAGTCCATTGTTTACCGCCGTCTATCGTAAAATAAATTCCAAACTCGGTGCCTGCAAAAAGCAAATCGGGATTCACGTGATCTTCTGCTATTGTGTATGCGTTTCCCCTTACAGGAAGGTTGCCCTGAATTGCAGACCATGTTTTTCCACCATCAATGCTTTTAAAAACATAGGGTTTAAAATCACCATAACGGTGATGGTTAAACGTCGCGTAAAAAACATTTTTGTCGTGCTGAGATGCTATGATCTGATTAACATAAGTTCTTCCCGGCACTCCGGTAATATTATCAATCCGCGACCAGTTTTTTCCGCCGTCGGTGGTAACATTAATCAGTCCGTCGTCGGTGCCGACAACCAAATGGTTTTCGTCAAAATTACTTTCAGCGATAGAAACAATTTGTCCGTAATAATCAGTCGATTGGTTTTTTGCTACAGCATCCATGCTCCATGTTTTTCCCATCATTGGCAGTTTATTGCGGTCCAATTGTCTTGACAGGTCACCGCTTATTGTTGTCCACGAGCTGCCGCGGTCATCGCTGCGGAATAGTTTATTTGCAGCATAATAAATACGAGAATGCTTGTGAGTTGAAATTATCAGCGGGGAATCCCAGTTCCAGCGATAAGCGGCATCCTTTTCCCCTTCGGTAGGTTTAATATCCAAAACCTCTCCTGTTTTTTTATCGAACCGTCCCAATCCTCCATACTGTGACTGACAATAAACAATATTAGGATCATCAGGATCTGCCGCCGACTCAAAACCGTCTCCTTCCATAGTGAAAAACCAATCAGCATTTGAGATGCCGTTTGCGCTGATGGTGCGTGAAGGCCCGCCCAATGAATTGTTATCCTGCGCTCCTCCATAAACATTATAAAATGGAACCGCATTATCAACTGCTGCTTTGTAAAACTGGGTTACCGGGAGGTTTGCTTTAAACTGCCAGTTTGCACCAAAATCATACGTTTCGTAAACGCCCCCGTCGCATCCTACTAAAAGGTGCTGTGTATCCTCCGGGTCGATCCATAGAGCATGATTATCCACATGCTTGTATTTCTCTCCTATCTTTTTAAAAGTTTTACCTCCATCGGTGGAAACCATAACCCAGAAGTCAACATAAAAAACTTTGTTTACATCTTTCGGATCACAAAAAATTTCTCCATAATAATTTCCCGCGGTTGAATTATCACTCATCTTTTCCCAATTTACTCCGCGGTTAACAGAGCGGAACACACCTCCTTTTTTATCTGATGATTCAATTATTGCGTATAAATAATCGGGGTTGACAGGAGAAACAGCCAAGCCGATCCTTCCTTTATCTCCTTCAGGAAGCCCGTTGGATAAAGTATCCCACGTTGCGCCGCCATCACTGCTTTTATATAGGTTGGATTCGGGGCCGCCGCTTATGTATGAAAACACCTGCCTTCTGCGCTGGTGTGCACAGGCGTAAAGCACATTGCTGCTGCGCGGGTCAATATGTATTTCGTTGAAACCTGTATTCTCACTCACAAATAATATCTGTTTCCAGGTTTTTCCTCCGTCAATGGTTTTATAAATACCGCGGTCGCCTCCAGCATTCCAAAGCGGACCATAGGCTGCTGCATAAACTATGTCTGAATTTTTAGGATCAATGGCAATCATTCCAGTGTGCTCAGAATTTTTTAATCCCATGTTTTTCCAGGATTTCCCACCGTCCAATGATTTATAAACGCCGTCTCCGTATCCCGCACTGCGTTGATTATTGTTTTCACCTGAACCAACCCATACCACATTGTTGTTATTCGGATCGATGCATACGCATCCGATTGAAAATGAGCCTTCGTTTTCAAAAATAGGATCATAAGTAATTCCCTGGTTCTTTGTTTTCCAAACTCCGCCGGAAGCCGATGCAACGAAATACTCTTTATGGTTGCTTGGGTTTACTGCAAAGTCAACAATTCGCCCAGAGGTTATTGCAGGACCAATGGATCGAAAGTTCAACCCGTTAAATGTTTCAGATTTCCACTGGTTGTTTTTTTCAGGAGCCGGCTCTGTTTTTTTTTGAGAGTAAGTGTTTACCGAAATTAATAATCCTGCGGTGATAAGTGCAGACGATATTGAATTTTTCATAATGAAGGGTTTGAAGGCCGTAAAGATAAAAGGAATGTTTAACAAAATTTCAATTAATCAGGATGTTGTGTGCCCATTGTTGTTTTTTTATTTTGCCTTTAGGCTCCATCCGGCAACGGAAACAATTTAATGTTCAGCAGTTATATTTTTATCCATATTTTACTGCGGTTTCCTGTGCTTTTAAAAGTAATAATACAGTAAAAACAGCTTTCTTGATAAACTATGCTTGTTGTTTTATTTTTTCAGTATATTTTTCAATGATTTAATTTTCATCACCCAAAATACTTGCAATTGATGGATTCTGTTGTTAATTTTGTTGTTCAGCATGGTTGAACAGTTTTTGCATCTATGAAGCAAATACCCCCAAATATAATAACGTATATTCTGTTTTCAAGCAATTATCAATACATTAACCGAAACTTGTGTTATAGCATTGAACCTGACCTTTAATCTTTTATATAAAATGAAAAAGCTATTCCTCTTTTCTCTGCTTTGCTTCCTTTTTATAAGCTCAAATGCCCAGAGATATCTTCCGTATATTAATGACCAGGGTAAATATGGTTTCAGGGATTCACTTTTTAATGTTTTGATTAAACCGGAATTTAATGTTGTTGGTGAATTCCATGAAGGGCTTGCCAGGGTTAATATCGGCACAACATTTAATAGAGAAACCTTTGTAACAACTTTCGGCAAGTATGGATATATTGATCAGAAAGGTAATAAAATAATCCCCATTAAATATGACTATGCGACAGATTTTTCAGAAGGTTTTGCTTCTGTAAAGCAAGAAACTAAATGGGGCTTTATAGACAAATCCGGCAAAGAGATAACCGCTTTCGTATATGATACGGTAGGTGATTTTTCCAACGGCAGAGCCTGCGTTGTAAGAGATGACCTTTATGGCTTTATTGATATAACAGGTAAAGAGATTATTCCTTTGATATATGAATACGATAGTTTTTATATGCTGAGCCATTTCAAAGAAGGATTTGCTCATACAAAAAAAAATGGATTGTTCGGATTTATTGATATAGCAGGAAATGAAGTGGTGCCGGCTAAATATTCCTTTACGGGTGACTTCAATGAAGGCTTAGCGGCCGTAAATGCGGGATGGGGTACAAAATGGGGAAAAAGCGGGTATGTTAACTATGTAGGCAAAGAGGTGATTCCTTTGAAATATATTAGTTCTGAAGGCTTCTCTGAAGGGTTTGGTGCGGTTGCTGTGAAAAATGAAAGAAATGATCTAAAGTGGGGGTTTGTTGATAAGGCAGGAAAAGAAATAACACCTTTGATTTACGATACTATAGGCTTTTTCAATGAAGGGATGGCTTGCGTGGTTAAAGGATTAAAATATGGTTTTATTAATAAAACCGGTAAAGAGGTAATTGCTCTTAAGTATGATTATGATAAAATGAATATGCTTAGTTATTTCAATAATGGATTGGCTCAGGTGAAATCAAAGGGTTTGTTCGGGTTTGTGGACAAAAGCGGTAAAGAAGTTGTACGCCCTAAATATACCTATATTGAAGATTTCTATGAGGGAATGGCAATGGTGAATATAGGTTTCAATTACAGTAGAAAAACAAGTAAATACATAGATGGAAAGAACGGTTATATTAACCATTTTGGAGAAGAGGTAATTCCGCCGAAATACAGCAATGCCCAATTCTTTTCGGAAGGGTTAGCTGCGGTTTCTATTGTAGATGCCAATGGAGAAGAAAAATGGGGTTTTATTGATAAAACAGGAAAAGTAATGATCCCATTCAGATATGATAATGTGCTTTCAGGTTTTGTGAATGGCCGAGCAAAAGTCTATATGAATTCTGTAAATAATGTTCAATTTATTTACAAAAACGGGAATACATTTTTTGATGAGGACTCAGAGAAAGATGACGACGATGATGATGATGACTAATGCCGTTTGAAATAAAACGCTTTCGCTTTTAAATAGTATCTGTCCATACAGTCAGGTAATTCATAAAAACAATAAATACTTGACATAGATTCATAGATTCTAAATATATTATTCATTATCGTATAATTAATAAAAAACTCTCAAAAGGCTCGTCATTGCGATGGCTTTTCACCCTAAGCAATCTCATATACGCGATTTAGATTGCTTAAGTCGAGCCTCCTTCGCAATGCCTGCTGATATTAATGCCGACTTTATGCACAGTCTCTAAATAGTCTCATTCATTTAGGTGTTTATAAATGACCAGCCCCGGCTGACATCTGTCTGTGACAAATGCTGACCGGGGCTGTCTTTTAGCTTCTTTTTCTTTGCTTTTTTAGCTTTCTTTATCCGTTGCGTTCTTTGCTTTTTTCACGAATGTCCTGGTATAAAGTACCACAGACCATCTTTCGATATCTGAAAGTTTTAGTTTGAAAGAAGGCATTGGTTTTCTTCCTTCGGTAGTTTTCCAATAAAGTTCTCCATCGGTAGCATTCACAAAACGGGCAGAAGTAAAGTCTCCGCAAGAAATATCAATATTTTCTGCTTTTACACCATTTCCCTGACCGGTTTTCCCATGGCATGATTTGCAGTGTGTATTCCATACATCTTTTCCTGTTGCCAGAATACCTTCATCAGGTTTTACCTGACAAACCATTTTTGCATTTTTATCAGGACAAAGCCATGGGCTTCCTTCAGGTTTTCCTTCAGGGGTTAAATAACTTGATTTGGAAATCATAAATCCGGTGGTAACAACAAATCCTATCAGAATTATCGCTACAGTTTTAATTGTTTTTTTCATTTTTTTAAAATTTAATTGATTAGTTGATTTTGATTAATTGATATTAGTTGATATTGATAATTGATTTTAATTGGTATTGATTAATTGGATGTTGGTTGGTTTAAATTTTTTGGTTTTTACATAGATTTTAGGTTTATTAATAGTTAGTAAATATTTCATTTATTCGAACTCGTATTTATTGTTTTTAAGGATTATATCCTATTCCGCTTTTTTTCATTTTGAAGAATAAGAGGTAAAGGATATATCCCATTGTGCCCCATATTCCTATAATGATAACATTCGAAATAATGATAAGATACAATGGTGCATTTGCCCTTGAGGCCCACAATGCTTTTTCATTCATGCCTGATTCAAACTTTACTTTAGCTCCCCAAGGAACAACAACTTGATCTATAATAGTTTCATCATCATCAAGCTGAGCTATCAGGGTAATATTACCAGCTGAATCGCCAGGCAGCTTCTTTTCGAATACAACACTGGCCTCGCCGTTTTCATCCGTTGTTTCGGCTTTTGCCAAAGGCATCAATCCAAAAAACCTTTTGACAAAAAAGTTAACATCGGTACCTTTCACAGGTTTTGAATCAGTGGTTACAACCGCTTTGCAGATTTTTACACTGTCTTTTTCTACGATACTTAATTTAATTGTAGGCTCTCCATCCTGTGCGAATAATAATATAGGCATTGAGAAAGCTACTCCTGCAAGAAGTTTTACAATCAATTTGCTTTTTAAATAATTTTTCATACCTTTTATTTTTTTATAGGTTTACTTATTTTTTGAATACTTATGCCGTCTCCTTCTGCTACTTCCCACAATGAAATTATTGGGAACAATCTTGAGAATAACGTTATTATCAGCAGCAAAGCCGCAAATGTTGCTGCAATAACAGTCATCTCAACGAGGCTTGGGAAATAATGCATCCACGATTTCGGCACATCCTGGATAGGAAGAAATGGGTGTGAAAGCCCTGGTACAACTATCAGGTATCGTTTAAACCAAGCTGCGATTACAGCTAAACCTGCGATAATTGTCAGCGGAAGCGGTTTCCGCATAGCTGGGAACATTGGAAGTACTGCGGGAATTCCTATACCAAAAAGTATAACCAGCCAATATGTAGGAGCTGTTTTTCCGGTAAACATATCCATTAAATGATCGGCATGCAGAGTGCTCATTTTATAAGAAGGAACATAGTACTCATTTACATTGAAATATAAATAGCACAATGACAGCAGGACAAGCATTTTTCCCAGATAATCAAAGTGTTTTTCTTCCAGATATTTTTCAAGTTTATAAACCTTTCTGAAAGTATAAACTGCAACTATCATTCCGGCCGCCCCAAGTGTAAATGCCCCTGAAACAAAATAGGGTCCGAAATTAGTGCTGTCCCATTCCGGCCTGAGCGTTGATGCAAACAGCCAAGCTGTAACAGTATGTATGGAAATACCAACCGGAATAACCATTACTGCCAATAACTTAACGCTTTTCCTAACTATATTCCACTGTTCGGGTGAACCTTTCCATCCGAATGAAAGTGTCCGGTAAATCCATTTTTGCCAGCCTGGTTTGTCTGTAAGGCGGTCTCTGCAGGTAACGATGCCCGGTATCAAAGGCATGAACAGCAGCAGGCAGCTGGCTGTAATATATGTCATAATTACAATAACATCCCATACAATAGGTGATTGTATTCTTCCATACGTAAGGAGGAAATATAATCTTTCCGGTCTTCCCATTGCAGCTACAATACAAACTCCAGCCATAACAATGGAAGCAACTGCAATTATTTCAGCTATCCGGCTTAACGGCCTGTACCATTCAAATTTTATTAATTTAAGTATTGCTGATATCAGTGCGCCAACCAAACTAAGTGCAACATAAAAAACAAAAGTTGAAATATACACACCCCACATTGTGTAATCGCGCAATGAAATGGTTTCATATTTGCTTCGTGCTTCCTGTAAATAATAAGCATAAACCCCGCAAAGGATAACAGCAATAAGGAATCCAATCCATATTTTGCCGGCCATTCCAATTTTTTGAAGCGGACGAAGCAAATCTTCTTCCATTATACGGTACTTTTCAATTTTCGCATTTTCGGCGCTGTCATTTTGGGTTTCCTTATAGAGAAGTAATTTTTCCTCCATGAGCCTATACTTTTCTTTTTCCTCTGCTTCGGATGAAATGTTCAGCATTTCTTTTACTCCTTTTTCAGATTCTATTATTTGCTTTTCCATTTTTATATATTTTTTATTTCATTATTTTTTTTACTCTTCAGTATTTCTTTTTTCTTTTGCTTCTTCAAAAGGGAAAAGGCGTTTATCGGGAGGGAGATAATATACTCTTGGTTTTGTTCCCAAATTATCAAACTTTTGGTAGGCGGCTCTTTCAGTTAACATCGCAGTCAACTGGAATACTTCCTGACCGTTGGTTACAGTGTCTTCGTTTTCATCTCCGTAAAATATTACTCCGTTCGGACATTTCTTAACACATGCCGGCAGTTTACCTTGTGCAAGTTCATCCGGACAGCCATCACATTTAGATACAGTGCCGACTACACTTGGATCACTGGATTTGCACCTGCCGGCATCATTTTTATGTTTTTCGAAATATTCAGTTTGTTTAGGGTTTCCAAAATTGAATGTTCGTGCAGAATAAGGACATGCAGCCATACAGAATTTACAGCCAATGCATCGTGAAGCATCCACTTCAACCAATCCATCACTTCTTTTAAATGTAGCATCAACCGGACAGACTTTTGTACACGGCGGATTATCGCAATGGTAGCACATTTGAGGAAACCAATAAGGAGACTCTAATTCTACCTCCTGCATTTTCTTTACTTTGATAAATTCATTCGGAGCAATCAAATTGTGTTTTTTCTGGCAGCCTTCAACGCAGGCTCTTTTATTCTCACATCTGGCCAGGTCAATTACTCTTACAAATTTTTTACCGGGAATCCCCTCTCTTACATTACTGACAGCCCAATCAGCACCGGAAGCTTTTTTTACCTGTGAACTGTCAACCTCAATAAGCTTTCCATCGGTTGTTAATACTTTAACCTTTTCGCCGGATTCGTCAGCTGTTTCCCCCAGAAGTTTTGTTACTCCTGACAAAGCTAAAGCACCCCCTCCGGCAAGGAGTCCGAATTTCAGAAATCTTCTGCGGCTATCTGTATTCTCAGTAGGAGTGTTCGCTTTATTTTCATTTTCTGTTTTCATAAATTTTTTTCTATTTATTAATGAGTGTAATTTTTCAGTAAACTATTTTTTCGTTTTATAAAAATTATTTTTGTATAAAGAATTAATCATTACTGCCGGTACAAAATTGACAACAAATGAATGATAAGCCGCAGTCCATTGCCGCACAAATGGGAGTTTATGGGCTTCATTAAAAGCGACAAATGTCAGAAAATAAGAACCGTTCAATATTTTGAAACATCCATTTTTCAATGTTAAAAAACTTTGAGTTTTCACGTGCATCCTGAAAGGAAAAGGCCGTTTGATAGTATGGAGTATATGTGTCATAATAAGGATAAATCGGTTTTTATTGGACTATTTATACAAGAACATAGGGGTTGATAATTTTCTGCAGTGCTTTTTGATTAATCTGTATTCCTTTATTATTTATTGTTATTAT
>CAISYK010000913.1 GCA_903889605.1 uncultured Bacteroidota bacterium | reverse complement strand
GAATTCATCTGGTTTATCAGTATAATATGAAAATACTTTTTTTACATCAGCAATATTACTATTGCGGCGTTTCGATGCACGCACGCGGTTACCCGACTTACACAAATCGAATAATAAATGGGTTCCTACTAAACCTGTTCCTCCTGTTACTAAAATCAATTTACTAATTTTTTATGCAGCGAATTTACTCATTTATCGTAAATAATATGCCGATTTACAAATAAATGAGCGCAAATATAACTGCTTAACCATAATAGAAAAAATGTACTATTCTATATTTAATTCTTCTGCGCATCTTTCAATAATAATTGAAATCATTTTTATAATATGCAGTCTGGATTTAGCGCTTTTCTTTTCAGCAGCAGAGCATTCATCAAATAACTATTTGTTACATTTGTAATTATAAAAATTAAGGAAATGAAAAAGAACTTTATTGAAGAATTAAAGTGGCGGGGCATGCTGCATGATATTATGCCAGGCACTGAAGAAGTATTAAATAAGGAGATGGTAACAGGTTATATAGGTTTTGATCCAACTGCCGATTCTTTAGGTGTCGGGAATATGGTTCAAATAATGACCTTGCTTCATTTTCAGCAGGCAGGCCATAAACCGATGGCTTTGGTTGGCGGAGCTACCGGTATGGTGGGCGATCCTTCCGGGAAATCGGCAGAAAGAAATTTGCTGGATGAAAAAACACTTCAGCATAATTTAAACTGTCAGCGCTCTCAATTAGAGAAATTTTTGGATTTTAACTGCGGAGCAAATTCAGCCGAAATAGTTAATAATTACGACTGGTTTAAAAGTTTTAGTTTTTTGGATTTTATTAGAGATATAGGCAAACATATCAGTGTTAATTATATGCTGGCTAAAGATTCTGTAAAAAGCCGATTGGAAAACGGAATGAGCTTTACGGAATTTAGTTACCAGCTTGTTCAGGGATATGATTTTTATTATTTGTGGAAAAATAATAATGTAAAACTGCAGATGGGTGGTTCAGACCAGTGGGGAAATATTGTTACCGGCACAGAATTAATAAGGCGTAAAGCCAGCGGCGAAGCTTATGCACTGACTACCCCATTGATAAAAAAAGCCGATGGAACCAAATTCGGAAAGAGTGAAAGCGGCAACGTATGGTTGGACAGGGCAAAAACTTCACCATATAGATTTTATCAATTTTGGCTTAATGCAAGTGATGATGATGTGAAAAACTATATCCGCATTTTTACTTTATTTACTAAAGAAGAGATTGAAAAATTAGAAATTGAACATCTTGAAGCTCCTCATTTGAGGACATTACAAAAAGCCTTGGCAAAAGATATTACTATTCGTGTACATTCTGAGGAAGATTATAACGCTGCTGTTGAAGCATCTGAAATTTTGTTTGGGAAAGGAACAGCCGAAAGCTTAAAAAAATTATCAGAAGAAGATTTTTATTGTGTGTTCGAAGGTGTCGAGCAATTTGAAATTTCAAGATCGGAGCTTCAGAAAGGAATTTCAATTGTTGATTTTACTGCTGAAAAAACAAAAATATTTCCGTCAAAAGGCGAAGCAAAAAAAATGGTGCAAGGCGGCGGAGTATCTGTTAATAAATTAAAAATTGAGAATTTTGATTTAAAAATTAATTTAGAATATCTGATCAACGATAAATATATTTTAATTCAAAAAGGTAAAAAAAATTATTATGTGGTAAAGGCCTGTTAAAAATAAGACTGTTCAGTCAAAATGTTAAACAATTGATATACGGGTAAGTTAAAATAACATAGAGGTGCTGACAGCACAGGGCTTCACAGAGAATTCTTAGTGTCTCTTAGTGTTCTTAGTGTCTCAGTGGTAAAATTTATTTTTTTAACTGAACAGCCCTCCCATTAATAAAAAAGTCTTCCATCGAAATGGAAATAATTAAATGATACAAAAAAACACTTATGTAATTTTCTGCGCACTTATAAGCGTATTTACACTCACTTCCGGCGGAATAAAGGATAAAAAAGCTTCGGATACCGCTATTACAAATGACGCACCATATAAATACCGGTCTGAAGGCAAGGACAGCGAGATTAAAACTACCTCGTTCTATTTAACTATGCGCGACGGCGAAAAGATTGCCGTAAGCCTTCATTTACCAAGTGATTTGAAAAAGGGAGAAAAACTGCCTACTATTTTACATCAAACAAGGTATTGGCGTTCAATGGATCTCCGCTGGCCTGTGAGTGCGTTCAGCAGCAGGTTTTTTGATTTATATAATAAAATAATAAAAAAATTAGTCCTGAATCGATACGCAGTAGTGAATATAGATGTCAGAGGAACCGGGGCATCATTCGGAAAGCAGAAAAATCCTTTTCCCAAAGAACAAATCAGCGATGGCGCTGAAGTGATTGACTGGATTGTTCAGCAAAGCTGGTCAGACAGCGCCGTAGGACTTTTGGGTGCATCTTACACTGGTATGGCTGCAGAATTTTTATTGACCAGCAAACAGCCCAATATTAAAGCTGTAATGTCCCTTTATACCGGATTTGATTTTTACGATGAAATGATTTTTCCAGGCGGTATATATAATCAGTATTTTGTAAAAGCTTATGGGGAATTATGTGCTGGGCTTGATAAAGATGTATTTAACCTATCAACTAAAACAGAAAATTTTCTCATTAAAGGTGTCACTCCTGTTCAGAAAAACGGGAAAAGACTATTGACCAAAGCTATAACGGAACACGCATCAAATTTTAATATTTATGAGCAAACCCGGACTATTAATTACCGCGATGACGCTCCTCCAGATAAAAATGTTCAAACGATAGACGAACTAAGCCTTCATACTTTTATTGATGATATTAATGCAGCCAATGTGCCTGTATGCCTTTATACAGGATGGTTTGACGGTTCTTTTGCTTTGGGGTCAGCAAGGTTTTTCAATAATTTGAAGGGCAGTCAAAACAAATTAATTATTGGTCCATGGGATCACGGCAGTATATATAACTGCAGCCCTTATGTTCAGGAAGCATGCTCATTTGACAGGATGGCTGAAGTCATAAAATTTTTCGATTATCATTTGAAAAAGAAAGATAATGGATTGGATAAAGAGGCTCCTGTTCATTATTTTACAATGGGCGAAGACAAATGGAAAACATCGAAAACATGGCCCCCTCCAGGTAGTGCAGCAAAATCATTTTATTTTTCACCGCACAATGAATTGTCAATGCAGCCGCAAATTCAGCAATCCGGCTTTGACACATACATAGCTGATAGTTCTGCAGGAACAGGACATAATACACGATCCGAATCATTAGTTTTTAGATTGAAATCCGCAAACATGTATGATTCACGCACAGAGAGAGATCTCAAGCTGCTGTGCTACACCTCTCCCAAATTAATGGAAGATATAGAAGTTACAGGGCATCCGGTTATTACATTATTCTTTGATGCTGATACTTCAGATGCCGGATTTTTTATTTATCTTGAAGATGTTGATGAAAATGGAGTAGTACATTACATAACTGAAGGGCTTTTCAGGGCTATTCATAGAAACAGCATTGGGGATGTTGGGTATAAAGATATTGTCCCTCAATATACTTATAGAAGAAACGATATCTCACCTTTGAATCATGGTGAAATAGCTAAACTGGAATTTGATTTGCTGCCAACCTCATTTTTATTTAAGAAGGGACATTCTATAAGGGTTGCGGTTAGCTGCAGTGATAAAGACCATTACAATGAGATAACACCCAATGGTACTAAAATCCATGTTTATAGAAATACACTTTATGCATCAAAAATCATACTTCCTATTGCACAGAAATAATCTTTTAACCCAGAAAAACATGAAACCTGATTTTTATACCAAAACTGTTTTAACTATAATTGCCGGAGCACTGGTGATACTTGTAATTCAAAATACCAAATTGGTAAATGAAGCAAAAGCAGATAAAACCAACTTCAACAAATTTGCTGCAGTGCCTGTCAATAATGACGGCTCAATTAATGTAAAACTGGTTAGTGACCAAATGGATGTAAATATAAAAAGCATCGGCGGAAGCAGTGTTTACGGAGCACTGCCAATGAATTTGAAAGAAATTGGAGGCAGCAGTTTTTATGGATCTATACCAATAAATTTCAAAGAGTTTAACGGAAGTGCCGTAAGCTCTAATGGTTTGCCCGTAAACATTGAATCTGTTGATGGAATAAGTGTGAACAGCGCTGTTCCTATTAAGGAAGTAAAATAAAGATATCAAAACTCCTCAGATTCTTTAGCTCGGCAATGTTAAAAAAAACTGACAAAAATCAGCTTACGCCAATAAACAAAACGCTGAACATTAGGCACTTGTCTGATTATACTATATATTATTTTTTTTTGCTAATTCAAAAAATATTTATAAGTTTGTACCCGTATTTAACCAAAAAATTAACCCTAAAAACTATAAAAATGAAAAAAGGATTATTATTTGTTGCCGTTATTTCTGCATTTTCTTTTGCTTCTTGCAAAAAAGACCGTGTTTGTACTTGTATTTCAGCTCCAGGCGGAACAACTACAACAGTTACTTATACTGCCTCTAAAAAAGGAGATGCTGCTGCAGCTTGTTTAAGTTATACTGAAGTTAATAATAGCGTAACAACAACAGTTACCTGCACTTTAAAATAATTTTATTTTAATTAATTTAAAAAATTTAAAAAAATGAAAAAAGTAATTTTATTTGCTGCAGTTCTCTCTGCATTTTCTTTTGCCTCATGCAAAAAAGACCGTATTTGCACTTGCGTACAAAGCTATTCGTCTGGCGGGGTTACACAACCTATTCCTGATGATGTTAGAACATATACAGCGGCAACAAAAAACCAGGCTATGTCGCATTGCTTAAGTCAAACAAGGACAGGTGACAGCAATGGAACTCCATATACTTATACTGCAACATGTACATTAAAATAATCAATTGATTATTTACAGAAAAGCGTTCTTCAATTGAAGAACGCTTTTTTTATTTTATACCACCAGTAATCTATGCTTAAAAAAAACATATTCGGTTTACTTTGTGCCTTAATGGGTGCTGTATTTATCTTTTCAGGATATACTAAATTATATCCTATAGAGCCATTTGAATATACTTTTGT
>CAISYK010000912.1 GCA_903889605.1 uncultured Bacteroidota bacterium | reverse complement strand
TGCCCGGAATGAGGATGATAAAAATAAAGTTGAAATGATATTGAATAGGGTTTATCCTAATTCTAATATGGCCGTTCCTGATCCGTACTTTGGCGGAGAGCAAGGGTTTGAGAATGTTTTTATTTTACTTGAAAAAGCCTGCGATGTAATTGCCAAATCTTTACAGAAGACAAATTAATCCATTAAAGCTATTGCCAACTCCCTCTTTTTAGAGCAGATTAAAGGGTGAGGCAACATTATAAAAGATGACTGAAAAAGGAACATTATACTTAATCCCGACAACACTCGGCGATACTGCTGAAACAGCTGATGTTATTCCTGTTAAAGTAAATCAGATAATCAATTCAATTGATGAATATATTGTTGAGAACGAAAAATCAGCTCGCCATTATTTGAAGAAAATGGGAATAGCTAAACCATTGCAGGAAATAATTCTGCACCCATTAAATCAGCATACTCCTTCAAATGAAATTTCCGGTTATTTAAATTCAATAAATCTGGGAAAAAACATTGGAATTATTTCAGAAGCTGGCTGTCCGGGTATTGCTGATCCGGGTGCTGAAGTTGTAAAATTGGCACATGAAAGAAATATTAAAGTTGTCCCTTTAGTAGGTCCTTCTTCTATTTTTCTTGCTTTAATGGCATCCGGGTTTAACGGGCAGGGCTTTACTTTCAATGGATATCTACCCAAAGAGCGGAGTGAGCGTATTAAAAAAATAAAAGATCTGGAAAGAACAGCTAAAGAAAAAAATATTACACAATTATTTATCGAAACACCATATCGCAATACGCATCTTTTAGATGATATATTAACAACCTGCGATAATAAAACTCCGCTCTGTATCGCTTGTGATATCACACTTCCAACAGAATTTATTAAAACAAAAAGTGTTTTTAATTGGAAAAAACAAATCCCTGATATTAATAAACGTCCCGCAATTTTTTTGATTTATAAATAATAAAAAAACTTTTCATGAAATTAAAATTTTCATTGTACCTTTCTTTAATGATACTTGTGCTGTCTATTTCCGCACAGGACAGCTCATCATACAGCATCTCAAATAATGCAGCCTCAAAAATTATTACAGGTTTTACAATTTATCCGCTTCAAAAACAAATTGGTTATAGAAGTAATTTAACTGAGAAATGGTTCTCTGATTTCAAAGGCGGTATGACATACAGCGCTCTTCCATTCTTTGTTTTGGAATTTAACCGCAACCGAAGATTTGTAAATACAAATAAAGTAAAAGTATATACTGGAGTCGGGCTTACTTTGGATAGTTACGTAACAGGGGTTCAAGTGCCTTTAGGTATTGAGTTTATCCCATTAGCAGATGTAAATCAATTAAGTATTATAATAGAGGCTAAACCCAAAATTTCATTAGGTCCGACTAACTTTCTAAATTTCTCGTTTTCGCCGCATATTGGTGCGGCTTATTATTTTAAACTTAAGCCTAAAAATATTAAAACGAAATAAGAATGAAAAGAATATTTATCCTGTCATTTTTATTTAGTGTTGTCTTGGTATCTAATTCCTGCAAAAAAGATAAACTGAAATATGATACCCGCAGTTTTTATTTGGGTGTAACACCTTGGCCGCCTGATTTTACAAGTACAGGATACAATCTCGCTTATAACTTTATTAATAATGACTGCGATATAGTTTCGCATCATTTTGATGATGGAGTTCCATGGGAAGAAATTTATAATAACCTCTCATTACCGCAAAAGTTAATTGATGATATCAGTAGAAGAAAACAAAAAACAAATTCAAATAAAAAAGTTTTATTAAGTGTAGCTGCCTTAAAAATCAGTCGAAAGGAAAGAGCCGGGTATTATGGTGATTCACCAAATACTGCTTACGTTTCAAAATGGGCCGACAAGCATTTTAATGATACTGCTGTAGTTGATGCTTATGTAAAATTTATCATTTATTTGACTGTGCAGCTTAATGCTGATTATATCAATTTTGGTGTTGAGAGTAATAATGGTGATTGGGATGCAGGCGATTTTGAAGAATACCGACAATTTATCTCAATGGTTCATACGAAATTAAAAACCGCCTATCCGAACAAGCCTTGTTTCATAAGTTTTATGGTTACTCCTGATTCCAAATTTTTAACGAATGCAAAACAGTTAGAACCTTATACCGACTGGGTTACTATAAGTGCATATCCGTATTCATATATTGGGTCACCTGTTCATGGCTCAAGCAGTCCTTCACTTATACCATCCGGATTGTTTCAATCGTATGCGGATATTAATTCAGCGAAACCTTTTGCTGTGGCGGAAACAGGATATATTGCTGAAGACCTTAATATACCCGGCTCAGGTCTTTATAAAGAAGGTAACGCTCAGTGGCAGGAAGATTATGTAAATTATCTTTTTGATTTCTGTCAAAAAAAACATTCGAAATTTATTATTTGGTTTTGCGCATATGATTATGATGCTGCAGTTAACACTTTTAATGTTATAGGCTACACTCAAGACATAGTATTATTATGGAAAGATACAGGATTTATAGATGAGAATTTAGTAAAGCGTTCCAGTTATTCTGTTTGGAAACAATGGTTGAAATTACCTATTCAATAAATAAGTTTTACTTTCTAAAAATATAATGTAAGAACTTTATAAATAAATACCAATCCCATAACAATAAGAACTATTCCTAATATAATACTGATTTTGCGCAATATTGTATGACTCAGTCGTTTGCTGATTTTATTTGCAAAATAGGCTTTTGAAAC
>CAISYK010000911.1 GCA_903889605.1 uncultured Bacteroidota bacterium | reverse complement strand
AAAGGAATAAAAGTATCAGATGAAAAATTGGATAGCATCAGCATTAAAAAAAGCGGATTTCACGGAGAATGGAACTATACAATCAAATCAAATTTGTAAATATTATTTCGTAACAGATACTAACAGGGTTTGAAACCCTGTCAGAGGAAGAAAATACGGAAAAATTAATATATTTAAATTATCTTCGCATAAACGAAAAACGTTATCTTCAAGAAGAGCTTAAGGCCGATTAATGAAAAAAGCAATAGTATCTGTAATTAATGATTTAAGCACCGATCAGCGTGTACACAAAGTCTGCTGCACCTTACATAATCTTGGTTATGATGTAACATTGGTTGGAAGGGAACAACGCAGTAGTTTGTCATTAGCTAAGCGTGGCTATACAACCAAGCGGATGTTTTTGTTGTTTGAAAAAGGGCCGGTTTTTTATGCCGAATACCAAATCCGTTTATTTTTATTTCTCTTATTTCATAAAGCAGATACAGTAGTTTCGAATGATTTAGATACTCTTTTACCGAATTATCTGATTTCAAAATTAAAATCTTCATATTTAGTATATGACAGTCATGAATTATTTTGTGAAGTACCTGAATTACAAACTAATCCAAAGAAAAAAAAACTTTGGAAGAGTTTGGAGCAATGGATATTTCCAAAGTTAAAACATGTTTTTACAGTCAACGATTCTATCGCAAAGATTTATGGTGATGAATATAATATGAAGCTAAAAGTGGTCAGAAATATACCTCTGCTTTCCAATCAATCAAAAATACAGCAGAAAACCAAATCTGATTTAGGGCTGCCGGCCGAAAAAAAAATAATTGTTATGCAGGGTGCCGGCATTAATATTGACAGAGGAGCGGAAGAAGCGGTAGAATCCATGCAGTATATAAATGATGCAGTTTTGGTAATTATCGGAAGCGGTGATGTGATAGATGTTTTAAAACAAATGGTATTGGACTTGAAACTAAATGATAAAGTGAAATTTATCGGCAAAGTAACTTTCGAAAAACTCGTGCAATATACTCATCATGCTGATTTAGGTTTGACTTTGGATAAAGATACCAATATCAATTACCGCTTCAGCCTGCCTAATAAACTGTTTGATTATATACATGCAGGAGTTCCTGTATTAGCATCTAATCTTGTTGAAATTAGAAAAATTATTTTTCAATATTCCATCGGGGATTGTATCGAAAATCATGATCCGAAGCACATTGCCGATAAAATAAACCGCATTCTAAATGATTCGGAAACACTTCAAATGTGGAAAAAAAATACTAAAATTGCAGCGGCAGACCTAAACTGGGAAAACGAAGAACTTCAATTGATATCTGTTTACCGTCAATTTCTGTAATCATTGAATGCTTTCCTATTGATCACCTATTTCAAAGTTAGGATGCGGAAGATACAATTTTAATTAAAAATAATTTGAATTTCAAACCTATACATATTATTTCATTCGACATCCCATATCCCGCTGATTACGGGGGAGTGATCGATATTTTTTATAAAATAAAAGCACTGCACAAGGAAGGCATAAAAATACATCTTCATTGTTTTGAATACGGCAGAGCAGAATCATTAAACCTGGAAAGTATCTGCGAAAAAGTATATTACTACCGCCGCAAAATGAGTAAAAAACATTTATTCAATTCGCTTCCTTTCATTGCTGCAACACGTTCTTCAGAAAAATTAATGGAAAATTTATTGAGAGATGAATATCCCATTTTATTTGAAGGTCTGCATTGCTGTTTTCACTTGAATGATGGGCGAATAAGCAAACGATTAAAGATTGTACGTACCCATAATATAGAACATGATTATTACATTAATCTTGAAAAAGTAGAGAAGTCATTATTTAAAAAAATATATTTTAGACGTGAAGCTAAAAAGTTAGAACGCTTTGAAAAGGTTTTAAATAAAGCTGATTATGTGGCGGCCATTTCCCAGGCCGATGTAAAGGAATTATCAAAACGATATAAAAATGTACATCATATAACAGCTTTTCATCCGTATGAAAAAATAAAAATTAAAGAAGGCAGAGGTAAATTTTGTTTATACCACGGGAACTTAGAAGTTGGTGAGAACAATGAAGCGGCACTTTATTTAGTTAATGAAGTGTTCTCCAAAATAAAAACACCACTGATTATTGCTGGCCGTAAACCTTCTGCCGAATTAGCTGCAGCAATTGCCTTATATCCTCACATCCAATTAAAGGGAAATATTAACACAAAAGAAATTGATGCGCTGATAAAAAATGCACAGATAAATGTGCTGCCTACTTTTCAGGCAACAGGCATAAAATTAAAATTGCTGGCAGCATTGTTCAGCGGAAGATACTGCATTGTAAATTCACCAATGGTTTCCGCTACAGGTTTGGAGAGCCTTTGTTCTATTAAAGATAAGCCGGAAGAGATGGCTGATGAAATTATACGTTTGTTTGAAAAACCTTTTGAAATGAAAGAAAAACAAAAACGTGAAATTATTCTTTCTGAAAGTTTTTCAAACTCCAAGAATGTGAAGAAACTTGAAAATCTTTTTT
>CAISYK010000910.1 GCA_903889605.1 uncultured Bacteroidota bacterium | reverse complement strand
TTGTTGAATCTGCGGTACCCGCGTTAAGCGTTCCTATGGCTAATTTCACCATTAACCCAAATGAAAATTCAGAAATTAATCTGCCCTCAGGAACAGAGATAGTGATTCCTGCGGATGCTTTTGTATACGAAAACAATCAGCTTGTAAAAGGGGATGTAACACTTGCTTACCGAGAATTTTCGAATCCTTATGAAATAGCTTTCAGCGGGATCCCGATGGATTATAATAACGGTAAAGTTTCTGTTCCTTTAGAATCCGCAGGAATGTTTGAACTAAATGCCTCGCAGGATAATCAGCCTGTTTTTATCAAAAAAGGAAAACAAATTGATGTTTCGTTAGCCTCAAATGATTCTACAAATAATTATAATTTGTACAAAATTGATACAGAAACTAAAACCTGGACCGACCTGGGAAAACAAGGGACAATTAAAATTGCGAAACCAAAAGATACAAAAAGCGATTTGCCGTCAGCACTTGTGCTAAAAGTGGCATTCGATGCTCCTCGGCCAGCTGCACCAAGCCCAAAATCATTATCTTCTGCATGGCAGCGTTATAGAGATATTATGGGTCAAAATGACAGTGTTCTTTTTAAAGATAGATTTTACGATACCGCATATTGCCATTTATCCAAGTATGGAAATGAGGGAGATAGAAAAAGAAGCTTCACCGTGAGGGTGTCACGATATAAAAGAGAAAATAAGCTGTTTAAAAAAGCCGAGAAAACAGAAACATGGTTTAATGTTGGCAGCTATTTGGACCTATTTACATTCTACAATCCTGAATTGAGAGCGTTTAGCGGAATGGCATGGGTTTTTGAGGGAACTGAAAAGCCAAAAGAATTTTATGCTAAATATATTCGAAAAAAAAGATATTCTGATGTTAGAATTGAAAAAGAAGGCGACTCATTTATCATATTATTAAAAGGAATTAGAGGAACAACGAGAATTAATGCCCACCCAATATCAAAATTCATTGGTTCTTCGGAAAAACTGCAGAAAACTATCGAAAGAAGATACCGCAATTATACAAAAGCACTGCTAAGGAGGGAAACATTGTTTAATCGAAATTTATTAAACAATAGAAATTACGTAAATAAGAATAACAAGAATATTTGGAAAAGTTTGAAACCTGTCATGAGCAATGAAGAAAAGCTATTGAGTTATGAGCAGTGGCTTATGTATTATAAATATTTGAATAATTTCTATTTTGATTCAATCTCAAAAACACAGACATCATTGAATTTTCTTAATAATTCAATTAATGGATACAGACGAAATATTGCTATTACGCAGTTTGGCTATTTTAACTGCGATCGTCCTTTATTAAAAATTATTTCCGCACCTGTAAATGTTATTGATGCGCTTGTAAGGGCTGGTTATAAAGCAATTGCGGATCCAAAAGAATATGCATCCATTAGCGTTGCTTATACCGACAAACAAAATAATAAATTAGTACCTAAGCAAGTAATGATGATTGATAAAAAAATTAATTCTGCAGCATATTTAGGCGGCGGAACTTCAATGACTGTAGCCGTAGATTCAAAGAAAAATTTATTCGCAGTAATGAATGACGGCAGCGTAGGCTTGTTTTCTGAAGACGATTTTAAACAAATAGGGCTGACGGATAAAGGCGATTATACATTTTCTTTAAAGATCTACCCGCAAAAAGATTTAGCTGAGCTGAAGAAGTATTTGAAATATTGATCATCTGCTGCAAATACCTTTGTATGGGCAAAATTCACAATTATCGTTGTCGGCAGTTTGCTTAAATTCTATTTCCGGATTAAATATTTCGGTTAATATATTTTCTAATTGCTCTTCAAACTTTTTTAAAATTGGCACATTCAGCAGCTCGTTATCGTTTATTTTTACGGTTTTTAAACCAGCACTCAACTCGCGGAATGTGATAATTCCTGAAACCATATTATCAATCACTGCAGGATTCATTTTTTGATACATCCAGGCATACATCAATAATTGGAAGCTTTTTGCAAGTGTGCTGTCTGTTTGTATTTTATTCCACTCTTCAAATTTTAATTCTTTACTTTCAGCAATACCGGTTTTATAATCAATAATTCTGATACGGCTGCCGACACTGTCAATTCTATCTGTTTTGCCATGCAGTTTGATAATCTGACCGCCGATTGGTAAAGTTGTTTCAAGCTGCTGCTCCAGTGTTTTAATAATGAGCGGTGTGCCGTCGTGTTCGTATTTGGTGACTGCCTTAATTTCA
>CAISYK010000909.1 GCA_903889605.1 uncultured Bacteroidota bacterium | reverse complement strand
TGGATGAATTTCATTATCGTTTTAACAGAAGAAATTGCACAAATACCATTTTCAATAATCTAATCAATAGAATTGTCAAGCATAATCCTTTTACATTTAAACATATAAAAGGTATTGTGACCTAAGTAAATAAACCTAAAATTTTTTATTCTGCCAAAGATTTTGCTGTTTTATCCCTTTTGAAGTGATTTGCAGTACCTGGCATTTTTTTAGCAGATATTTTCGGCAAAATTTCTTTCAGCAGATGCGGTTGATTGTTTTTTAATACGCTTGACACGCTCTGTGCAGAGGGTTTTACAATCAACTTTCTATTTGATCTGCGCAATGATGTTTTTCTCAATGCAGAAGTATTCTTTGGTGCAGCAACTGAGGGCTTTCCTTTTAGAAATTTAATAACCGATTTAGCAACATTTTTACTTGCTTGTTTTATCGATTTTTTTATTTTTTTTGTGTCACCATTTGTCACAGATTTCACAAATGTATTTAACAGGTCTGATACTTTTTCCTGTAGATCTTTTTTTAAAGGACCAGGTTTGTTTTCCATGTTTTTTTAATTTAATTTCTAGTGCAAAAAGATTTACTAAAGGGTGCAAATTTATATTCTTTGCTTATTTTTTGAAATGATTTAGGTCAAAGGAAAAAGTGACTTTTTGCATTTCGTATTATTATCATTTTTTTTAAAGCAATTGTAATCAAAATTTTATCATTATGTTTTCGACATATAGGCTTCCAGTAGTTTTCCTGCCCAGATCCAAATAAACAAGGAGATGCGGATTTCCCAATATGTTATTTATCTATACAACCGAAAGCCTTTAATACATTATGTCAAAATTCAAACTTATAGCCAACACCTTTAATTGTTTTGATAAAATCTTCGCCTATTTTTTCTCGTAATTTGCGTATATGAACATCAATGGTTCTGTCGCCAACCACTACATCATCTCCCCAAACTTTATCCAATATCACATCACGTGTAAATACTACCCCTGGTTTTGAGACAAGTAGAGCAAGTAACTCGAATTCTTTTTTCGGCAGATTAATTTCTACTCCATCTTTTTCTATTAAATAGCGCTCACGGTCAATTTTAATTCCGCCTGTCCCCTTCTTTTCAATTGTATTTGGTGCTGAACCTCCAACCCTACCTAATAAGGCTTTAATTCTGCTGATCAAAACCCTTGGCTTAATTGGCTTATTAATGTAATCATCGGCACCGGCATCGAAACCAGCAATCTGCGAATAATCCTCATTACGTGCTGTTAAAAAAGCAACCATCACGTTATTAAGTCCGGGTATTTCACGGATCTCTCTGCACGTTTCAATTCCATCCATATCAGGCATCATTACATCTAATAATATCAAATTTGGATTTTCTTGTTTAGCAATAGTGATGGCATCTTTTCCATTAACAGCTGTAAATACCAAGTACCCTTCTTTTTTTAGATTATAACTAAGAAATTCCAAAATATCTCGTTCATCATCTACCAGTAATATTTTTTGTTCTTTACTCATAATTTTAATTAATTAATTGTAAAGTACCCATTTAGATTTTATATCAGTGTTAAGTAATAATTAAATTAACATTAACAAATAAAAATAGGTTAGGTTAAAGCTATAAATTTCAGAGTAAAAAAGCGGCTATTTGAAATTGAAACAGGAATATATAATTTCTAAAATTACTTAGATCCTTGCAAATAATTAT
>CAISYK010000908.1 GCA_903889605.1 uncultured Bacteroidota bacterium | reverse complement strand
TTTTCAAAATACACTATCTTGAATTTATTTGAATTCAAAATGTTTCCGTTAACGCAGGAAATCATAATGTCATTAATTTCTTTAAACACTTTATTCGAGTTCATATCATACTTTTTCACCTTATTCTCATCTTTGATTAAAATTTTATCTTTATTAATCACAATGCAGTATTTATACGGTTCGGAGTATTCCCATCTCAGATTATTTTGTTTTTGAAACCAAAAATGACCTTTACTTGTAATTTTTTCAGAGAGCATACTAAGGTTTTTAACTTGAACAAAGTCGCTTTCAATGCTGTTGGTTTGTTTGGACATAATGTCAATTTTGCTTTTAAGCTGGAGGGTGTCTTTTAGCGGTTTGTAAGCTGTTTGCGCAAACACTGTTGAAGCGGCAGACAGAAGTATTATATATATAATGAATTTACGCATAAGCATTCCTTTGTATTAGTTTATCTAATTCAACCACTTTGTAATCATTTTGTTTTAAATAATTCAATACGTCCTCCAGGACAATCTCCACGCCTTCAACAGTATCATGAAATAATATTATCGACCCGGGTTTAATTCGTTTAATAACACGTTCAGACAGCTCCTGCCTGTTTGTTATTGAGGTATCAAGGGAACGGACATTCCACCCAATTACATCGAAATTTAATTTTCTGCTTGCCTTAGCCAAATAAGGAGTTGTTACACCAAATGGGGGCCTGAAAAACAAAGGGGCCCTGCCTATTACTTTTTCTATTTCCTCGTTACATGATTTTAAATCATCTGCCATTTGCCTGGAGTTCATTAAATCAAAAAAGTTTGAATGCGAATAGCTGTGATTGCCTATTAAATGGCCTTCTTCATATATTTTATTCAATAATTTTTCATTCCCTTTTATTCTATTTCCAATGCAGAAAAATGCCGCTTTTGCATTAAATTTATTTAAAACATTCAATACCTTTTCTGTCCTTTCCGGCATCGGGCCGTCATCAAAAGTCAATGATACTGTTTTAGCATTGGTTATTACAGAGCTGAATGCAGCAATGTGAAAACCAGAGTTAACAAAATACGCACCATAAAATTCAATACTTAAAAAAAGTATTACAGACCCCAAAAACCAAAGCCAATTTATTGCGTAAATTAAACTGACGCCTAAAAGCGCTGCCCAAAGTAAAGCAAATAAAAAAAGTATAGTCCGATGTTTTAACATACAGAAACACACATTAATGAATACTGCTTATCGTGGTAATGATTAACTATAAGAATATGCTGTATGCTTGAAACAATTGTACTGTCCGCTAAAATTACTTGAGGAACATTCTGCCTTTTAATAATATTTGCGGCTAACCACATTGCAAATCCGCTTGCAGTGAAGTACTCACCGCATAAAAGTTTAAAATATCCAATCGGCAGATTTATCCTGCTATTAAATTCAGTTATTTTTTTATCCATTTGCTCATCGCCGCAATTACCGCTTAAAACCAGACTTACTTGATTTGTATGCAGTCCAATACCTGACAAAAACGACTCGGTCTCCCCCATTAACTCTTCTGCATCGGCAATATGCTGCATACATTTCACTCCATTGATTTTTGCGTAACTGCCTGAAGTTTCTGAGTTGCTGATATTAAAAAAAGAAGCGCCTTCACCAAAACAATAACCGCTGCTTGTGCTGTTCCAAATATTATTTAAATCCTCGGCCTTTTTTATTCGGCCTGCGCGGCTGAACAATTCAAATAATGAAGGCGTAATTTCATCGATACCGCCAATTAAAATAGTCTCGGCTTCTTTTTCCTTTATAAGCATCAAGCCGTCAAGCAAAGCGTATTCGAATGAAAGATTTTGATGAACGTATGTGAAATTATATCCGTAACATTTGAAGGTTAAGGCCAACTGTCCGGCAACGGTATTGTGTGTTGACTGGATAAAGGAAGTAGGAGTCAGCAGCTGTTCATTATTGTCCAACAGCGAACGCAAAAACTTATCAGTATCTTCGAAACAGCCCATTCCTGTACCTGTTATTACAGCGTCAACTTTTTCCAACCCCGCCTTTTTCATACTCATCATTCCGGCGGTAAGCCCCATTTTTACTATATGCGACATCCTCCTGATTGAGGCGGCCGGAATATATTCTTTATAAACGGGGTCTGTTGCTGTTAGTTTATTGCTTACAGGATGTGCAGCTGTATTTTCAAAAAAATAGTTTTCATCAATTGTATTATGATGGGAAATGCAGGATAAACCGTTTATATAAGCTTTCATATTAATTCTACTCTTGTAAATTAAGTTCCACCATAAAATCCCGAAGGGATTGAATTTGAATAGCCCCCGATTTTATCGGGGCAGACAAAAGTAATACCCCATATGCTGGTTTCTCGTTTTTCCACTGATTATATCAATGGTTAGGATTGTTAATGAAATAAATTCCGAACGCTGATGACGCTGATTGCTATGATTAAATATGATTTTATCTGTGTTCATCATATTTATCTGCGCTATCTGCGTTCCAATATTAGGATAGTATATCATACCTGTTCCTTATTCATATTAAAGCCCTTCAGGCTTAAAAAATTATTATTAATTCCTGCTGAAAATTAAAGATGAGCAATTCCCTCCAAATCCAAAAGAATTAGAGAGAACATAATTTACAGATACATTAGTTTCCAATTTATCAACGGGAGTTATTGTTAAATCACTCATCTGTGTATTTCTGTTTAAGCATGGGAAAATCATATTGTTTTGAATGGCCAAAATTGAAATTACAGATTCAATGGCTGCTGCCGCGGCAAGCGTATGTCCGGTGAATGCTTTTGTGGAGCTGAATTTAGGGACATTATTGTTGAATAAACGCTGCATGGCAAGCCCTTCAGATGAATCATTATTGGGCGTTCCTGTTCCATGAGCATTTATATAATCGATAGTATCCGGAGAAATCCCTGCAATATTGAAGGCTTTTTGCATTGCCAGAAATGCACCGTGCCCTTCTGGTGATGATGCTGTTTGGTGAAAAGCATCATTAGCATTGCCGTAGCCAAGCAGGCGTGCCAGAGTTTTTTTATTTGTTTTTCTGACTGACTTTTCGGATTCTAAAACTAAAAAAGCCGCGCCTTCGCCAAGGTTTAAGCCTCTTCTGTTCTCATCGAAAGGTTTACACCACTCTTTATCAAGTATCATAAGTGTGTTAAATCCATTCAATGTAAATTTAGAAAGAGGGTCAACGCCTCCAACCACAACTCTGTCAAGTATGTTGTTTTTAATTAAACGGGCTGCCAGCATTAAAGCATTAGCAGCCGATGAACATGCCGTGCTTATTGTAGTTACATAATCACAAATACCTAAATGAGCTGCAATATCATTAGTGCTTACACCGCTGAAGTGACTGTCAATAAAATTTACATTGTTTTTACCTTCAAAAAAATCTTTGTACAGCAGTTCTGTATTACACATGCCGGCTATTGTTGTAGATGAAATAAATCCGGTCCTGGCCTCTTTAATATCATCAATTGAGGCGCTTTTTAGAGCCTCTTCCGCAGCTAAAAACCCAAGGAGGGTTGTCCGGTTATAACTGCCTATTCCTGCAATTTCAATAAGCTCTTTATTGCTGTGTTTTACTTCGCCTGCGGCAAAAGTATCTTTATGGAATGTTTCAAGATACTTGATTTTTTCAATCCCCGTTTTACTATTAGACAAGGAATGCAAAGTCTCCTCAACCGAATTGCCGATTGCTGAAACAATACCCATACCTGTTATATAAACGCTGTTATTCATTTGATTAGCCCCTACCAACCTCCCTGAAGGGGAGCAGAACCATCACACAAGCTCAAAACATAGATTATGGGAATAGTAAACCTCCACTTCGGGGAGGTCGGGAGGGGTTCTTTTATTACTTTTTGTTTGCCATTATATAATCAGCCATGGATTGTATGGATGCAAAAATCGCTTTTGCATCTTTTGAATCTTGAATTTTAATGCCGTAATGTTTTTCCAAAAGCACTATTAATTCCAGTGCATCAATAGAATCTAACCCAAGCCCTTCGCCGAATAAAGGAGCGTTTGGCTCAATATCTTCAGGTTTAAGTTCAGCCAGATTCAGCTGCTCGATGATTTGTATTTTTAAAGTTTTTATTAAAGCTTCCATTAAAATTATTTTTAGTTATAAAGTCTGCTGATTGTTTCTGGGTTATGAGGCATATTAAAGCCTTTTATTAAAGGGTTAAAATTACTTTTTTCTACGTAATACACAAAGGCTTCATACTCCTTTCCATCAACATTTATCCAACCGCAGACAGCATCGGCAGTATGTTTATTCTGCAATGCAATTGAAGTATAAGAATGCATCAGCTTTTCATCGAATTTTTCTGTAACAAAAAATGCATTTTCACCTGCCAGCTTATGTTTAATTGAGATTTCACCAATAATAATGTTTGGAAGGGTATAAACAAATACTGAAGGACTAGGGAAATACTGGCTTTTATCTTCAATTGTTTTTATGTGATTTCTGTCTGTATCAAGGCTTGACGAATTATTAGAAATAAAAACGGCTGTTTTATCTTTCTCACAATTATCTGATTTTGAATTATTTCTTATCGCCATTTCTGCCGCCAACATTCCTAATTTGCATAAATTATCCATTTTGAAAAACTTAGGATAATTCAAATTTATGTGCCTGTATAAATTTACTAAAAATGCGTCAAAATCAACTGATTTGTTATCAATATAAATTTCATCCCCGTTAAGCCAAACAGTATTGTTTTTTATTTTACAATATGATAAAATAGTAGGTTCCATGTTTATACCTTTTCGAAAAGCGCTGCAGCGTTGCATCCGCCGAATCCAGATGATGTTTTCAAACAGCTGTTTATTGTTTTTTGTTCTGTTTTTTTTATCACATTTAATTCATTTGTTGTTCCCTGTAATTCAAATCCCTTAGATTGAAAAAGTGTATTTGAAGTTAATGCGTTTACAGCTATTACACTTTCTAATACTCCTGCGGCTCCCAACGTATGGCCATAATAACCTTTCATACTGTTTAACGGCACGTGATTAAGCTGAGCACGTGAAAAAGCGACAGATTCCATTTCATCATTAAATTCAGTTGCCGTACCGTGAGCGGAAATAAAATCAACCGATGCCGTTTTTGCGTCTTCTAAAGTCCTTTTCACTGCCAGGTACAAACCATCTGCATTCCGTGAAGGCCCCGAAATATGGTTAGCATCATTTGCGGAATTTCCCGCAGAAATTTTAACAGCACTTATTTTATCTGAACTTAATAATATACTCGATGCAGCTTCACCCAAATTAATTCCTGCACGATTTTTATCAAAAGGTTTACTCGGTTCTTCGCTCATTGCATTAAATGATTTAAAACCCGACAGCGTAAATTCAGTAACTATATCAGCACCGCAGACTACAATATTTTTGAAACTGCCGTTTTCAATAAAACGCATCGCAGCTATTACGGCCAATAACCCGGATATGCATGCATTTGAAATTACTAATGGTGTATTTGCGCATCCAAAATAACCGCCTATTGTTTTTGCGAAAACAGGTAAATATGCTCTTTTGCTGTCAATGTTTTTATATGCCCCTTCCAGAATATCTATATTGCCTTTGGTTGTTGAAACAATAAGTAAGTTTTCTTTATTATTAAAATCTATGCCAGAGTGGCTTACAACATCCTGAATGGAAATGATGCACATTTTTTCCAATTGTGTAAAAGCCGGATTGTTGGAAATGGCCGAAAAGCCATCATTAAGCTGTATTTCTTCAATTTTGGAACAGCAGAAAACAGAATCAGAAAAAGCGAAACGCTGTTTATGGACTGCTGTTCTGCCCTGTATTAAAGCCTCCAAATTTTGTGCTGTAGTAAAGCCTAAAGGACTAATAATATTATCTGCGCCGAAATAAACTGCCATTTAACTAAAATTTATTTTTTTCCACTCTTCAAAAAACGGAGGCATTGTTATCATTAATTCTTTTTTGTTCATATCCAAAAAAACTTGTATTGTTTTACCTTTGGCAGATTCAACTCACAAATGCAACCCCATGATTTAAAAATACTTCATTAGGGGTTAAATATCCTAATTTTTTTCTTGGTCTTTTATTTAATTCGTT
>CAISYK010000907.1 GCA_903889605.1 uncultured Bacteroidota bacterium | reverse complement strand
ATACTTCGACAGGCTCAGCATGACCTACGCACACAACATTTATTTCTACCCTTGATTGGCATTAATAATAGGAAAATACAATCCAGTTTTATCCAAACATTTTGCCCGGATTCAAAATTCTTTTTGGATCAAACAATTGTTTAATACCTTTTTGAAGATGTAATGCTTTTTCAGAAAAAACAATTCCCATATATTCCTGCTGAATAAGGCCTATACCATGTTCTCCGCTTATTGTGCCGTTTAATTTTCTGCATAAAATAAATATTTCGGCAATGGCGTTTTTTATAAACTGTCCATTCCATTGTTCATCAGTTAAATTCCCTTTTATAATGCGTATATGCAGATTGCCATCACCTGCATGCCCGTAACATACAGTTTTAAAATTGAAGGCCTCTCCTATTTGTTTTACGCCCCTTACGAGTTTTGGAAGTTCTGCCCTTGGTACAACAGTGTCTTGTTCTTTACTAATGGCCATTGCTTTTACTGCTTCGTTTATTTTCCTGCGAAGTTTCCATAATTCTTCTTTTTGGGCAGCTGATTCGGCGAACAAAATATCACTTATATTAAATTTACCCATGAGTGCGGAAATAGCTTCTATCTCTTTTTCCAATACAACTAAATCATTTCCATCAATTTCAATAAGCAAATGAGCAAGAATGTCATTTTCTAATTTCACAGCACTGCTCTCAACATATCTCATTACCCATTCCAATGCATCACGTTCCATCAATTCCATAGCACTGGGAATAAATCCTGCCCGGAATACCTCACTAACAGCAGAACAAGCTTCATCCAAGCTTTTGAACGGAACAAGAATCAATAAATTATGTTTTGGATACGGCAGTAATTTCACAATTATTTTAGTTACAATTCCCAATGTACCTTCGCTTCCTACCATCAGCTGAGTTAGATTATACCCGGTAGAATTCTTCAATGTATTTGCACCTGTAAAAATAATCTCGCCGGTCGGCAGTACTACTTCCAAATTCAGAATATAATCTTTTGTAGTTCCATATTTAACGCATTTTGCACCGCCTGCATTTTCAGCAACATTACCTCCCAACAAACAACTTCCTTTACTTGAAGGATCCGGCGGATAAAAAAGCCCAAGTTCTATAACTGCATTTTGAAACACCTCATTTACAACGCCAGGCTCAACTGATGCCTGTAAATTTCGTTCATCAATATCCAGTATTTTATTAAAGCGTTCCATAGAAATTATAATTCCTCCATACACAGGTAATGCTCCGCCGCTTAACCCTGTGCCGGCTCCGCGAGGTGTTACAGGAACCAACTCTATATTTGCGGTTATTAATATTTCGCTTATTTCTTCTGCAGTGCCTGGTTTTACTACAACTTCGGGCAGAAATAAAAGACTTTCGGTTTCGTCATGCCCGTATTCAGCAAGACTTTCAGAATCAAACTTAACATAATTATCTCCAACAATCTGCTGGAGTTTTTCTATTATCGCTGGTGTAATTTTATTGTAAATCATTTAATATATTTCTTTATGTTAGAAAAATTAAGACGCTTTTATTTTTGACTAACAAATAATACCTACTAATTTAATTATTTTTCTCATTAAAAATGTCTGCCATAATTCTTTCCAAGTTCAGCCTAACAATACTAAGTTATTATTCAACTTGACAAAATATTCTCTTTGTCATCTTAACTCAAGAAGGTTATTACGGCATCTAAACATTATCTTATTCGTACAGCAAATTTAATTTTAAATCCGGCCTTTTCATTAATCTAAAGATTAATTTGTGTGTGTGTATTATTGATACGAAATCAGAAGGCTGTATGCCTCTATAGAAAAAATTGCTTCGCCTTATATATGCATTTATTTACTTTCAATAACTAACATAAAAAAAATGTAGATTTGTAAAAAAAATAAAAATAATGAAGAAGGTTAAAAACTGCATTGGATGCCATAAAGCACATGTTTGGGATGAAGAAAAATTTATGCTTTACGGATTTTGGGAACAAAGAATTTCAAACATTCTTTGCCCTGCATGCATAAAAAACAAAACAGATAGTGATGAACTGTTTGAACTTTACCAAAAAGCGGTTGAAAAAATAACCGGAGAATCTTTTTAAATCAAACAATAAAAAAACAAATTATATTTTTATTCAAGCCTAAATAGATTTGAGTGCCAGATTAATAAATGATTTTTAATCCTGTAGGACATGAGTTTTTACGAAAAAAAGTTCTCTGCGAAATGTATTAAAACATATTCAAATCAACCTCTCCGAATTTTCTGAATAGATATTTTCAATTCGCTTTCTATTGTTTTTAACCTGCCCATTTCTGAACTTGTTACTAAACTTATAGACAATCCTTTTTTACCTGCCCGGCCTGTACGTCCGCTGCGGTGAGTATAATACTCCAATTGTTCAGGCAGCTGATAATGAATAACATATTGTAAATTCTCAACATCAATGCCCCTTGCGGCCATATCTGTAGCGACAAGAATCTGCACTTTCTCGTTTTTAAACGCACGCATCACTTTTTCACGGTCGCGCTGCTGTAAATCTCCGTGTATGGCTTCGGCCAGATGGTTGCGTGCAATCAATTGTTTGGCCAATGATTGTGTTCCATCTTTGGTTTTACAAAATACAATTCCTCTTCCTTTACCTTGTGTTCGCAGAAATTCTAAAAGAGTATTTAATTTATCTTTAGTATCAATGCATTGTACATATTGGTGCTCAATGTCCCTATTCACAACATTCTTAACATCAACATGCACCTTATAGGCATCTTCATCCATGTATGACCGGATAATTTCTGAAAGCGATTCAGGAATAGTGGCAGAAAAAAGCCAGATATTCCTATGACCATTAGTTTGCTTTAAAATTGTATCAATATTATCTTTAAAACCCATACTGAGCATTTCATCCGCTTCATCCAGAACAATCGTTTTTACATCTTTCAAACTTATAGCTTTGCGTTCCAGCAGATCAATCAAACGGCCTGGAGTAGCTACCACAATGTGCGTGGGACGATCCAGTTTTCTAATTTGAATTTCGATGTGCTCTCCTCCATAAACCGCTTCCACAAAAATACGGCTTGGATTATAACGTGCAATGCGGAATAACTGCTTGGCTATTTGCTGTCCTAACTCACGTGTAGGACATAATACCAAGGCCTGAATTTTATCACTCGATGTATCTGCGGCTTGGAGTAAAGGCAAACCAAACGCAGCAGTTTTACCTGTGCCTGTTTGTGCCTGACCTATAAAATCTGTACCTTCTTTTAATAAAAAAGGAATTGATTTTTCTTGTATTTCGGTAGGATTTACAATATTATTTTCGATAAGCCCTTTTATCAGAGCCTCTGTAACACCCAATTCGGAAAAAGTTGACAAAATTTTAAGTATTAATATGAAATACAAAAGTTCAGCTTTTATTCAGATGAAAGCAGCATTTAAATTTTTTATTTTATTATTAAATATTATGTTATACATTTATCAGAACTAATTTATTTAGATAAAAATAAATTATACAACAATAACTTCAGATATATTGAATTATCTATAAATGTACTATTAGCTCTTTCATTACAGATTCTGCGTTAGGGATTGAAGCGGAAATCCTTTTTGTCCCGTATGGCAAAAAGATTGAAACGAAAAGCCCGCCCCCTTTTTTTTGAAAGGGAAACGCCCAAAACAAATTAGAATTAATTGTTTTTCTTTGAAGAACGCGATTTACTGATAAAATACAAGGAACACTATTTTCGGCGGAGACGGTATGGATAATTATCTTGACCCTGCAAATGATAATGCTGTTTTGGGAGCCAGCCAATATGGAAATTTTTATATTTCGCAGGATGGCGGTTATTCATACTTGGATCCTGGTGCAAATGTGAGTGGGGAGCCTGCTGAATGGGTTTCCCCTATTGCAGCTGATTATAACCAGCCCGGAACTTTGTATGCCGGATTTACAAATGTCAACAAATCAACTGACGGAGGAAACAGCTGGAATATTTTATCTCCCCTGCCTGTCAATTCAATTTCTGATAATGAGATTTCAGCCTTGGCTGTTGCCAATTCAAACAGCAATTTAATTTATGCGGCCAGGCGGATTCGCTGGGAATACTCTTCACCTTCCACTATGTATGTAACAAATAATGGCGGAAGTTTTTGGACAGATATTACATCCGGATTGCCTGATTCATTATACTTCACCAGTATAGATGTGAGTCAAAACGATGCAAATACAGCTTATGTTTCTTTAGCAGGATTCTGTGCCGGCACAAAAGTGTTTAAAACTGTAACCGGAGGCAACACCTGGCAGAACATATCCTATAATTTACCTAACATACCTGTAAATTGTATAAAAACGGTACCAGGCAGCGGAAATGTTCTCATTGCAACGGACTTAGGTGTGTATATTCTCAATGCCGGCACAACCAACTGGATAAGTCAAAGTGCAGGATTACCAAATGTAATTATTTCAGATATTGAATTTAATCCGGCATTAAATAAAATTTATGCTGCAACTTTTGGAAGAGGTATTTGGGAAACAGATTTAACCCAAATTCCGCATTAGAAAATAAAGAATTATTTTTGGGTCAAAATCCTAATGCGTAGCATTAGAAAAAAATCGTCTATGGAATTTGACATATCCTTTACCAGCAAAGAAATTACGCCATGGGGCGGAATGGTTT
>CAISYK010000906.1 GCA_903889605.1 uncultured Bacteroidota bacterium | reverse complement strand
TGAGCAAAGTCGAATGGCTTCAATATTTTGCAATGGCAAAAGGATTTTCGCTTCAATCCCTAATGCAGCACTATCAAATACCAATATATTTTAGTCCAAAAAGATGATAACTTTTTTAATGTTAATACGACTAACGATAAGGGTTTTGTATTAATTCGTATTTCGTAAATAATGTGCGGAACCTTAATGCTTTGTTGATATGCTTATTTTACTTCCTGTGTGAAATGTGATTCATTATATTGTTCCAGTTCTTTTAACTCTCTTGCTGTTTTTTCATTCCACTCAGCCTGCTTTTTTTCATTCAAGCTGTGATTAGTTTCCTTATCATATAATTCTTGAATTTTATAAATTTCTTTAGAATATTTTTCATTTAACTCTAACAATTTTTTGTCGCAATTTTTCTCCTTAAATTTTTCTTCAATAATGTTTTTACGAAATTTTCTTGTGTAAATTTCTGGTATATCAAAATGTCCCTGTTCATGTTTCAGCAAACGTAAACGGTGGGAGTAATCTTTTTTATCGTTATTAAAAATACCTTGATGGTCAAAACCATCAATACGTACTTTGCCGGATGCATGGATAATTTTATTATCATCCATAACAATTCCAACGTGAACAATCCGGCCTTCTTCATTGTCGAAAAAAGCTAAATCACCAGCTTCTGCTTCTTCAACAAAACTAAGTGTAACACCTTGTTCGGCCTGCTGGTATGCATCACGCTTTAACACAATTCCATTGAGTTTATACACCATTTGAGTAAAACCTGAACAATCAATTCCGAAAGGAGATTTACCTCCCCATAAATAAGGAGTATTCAGATACATCATTGCTGTTTCTATTATATTAATCCGGCAAAGATCGGCAGGCATTCGGCCAGTAATGTGAGCACCGTCATAAGTATAATTTTGATTTTCTACAACGCACTCATTATTATCAAAATTTGGAAGTGTACTTGCTATAACAATTGGAAAAAGCAAAGAGGTTTTATCATCAGAAATGATCTGAACCAACTCATTGCTAAAATAATTTGCAGAGGAATTAAGAATATCAAAAGTGTGTTTCCCGATAGGTAAAAATTGTTTATTATCAATCCAGCAAATATAATCATCATAGGCAATTTTAATGAGGCTCCAACCATTCTGAACCTCAAGAATAAGAAAATGCTCTCCAAACAAAAGCTGGGTAACCATTTCACTTTTGTCGGAAGGATCCTTTCTGCAGGACACTACGCTCAAATTACAAATTCCGTACATTTTTCAGATATGAGAATTGGGATATGAGATATGAGTACTGAGAAATCAAACTTCCCAATACTCATTTCTCAAATCATATTTTACATCACTTCAATAACAACGGCACTAGCACCGCCGCCGCCATTGCAAATTCCGGCAGCACCATATTTAGCTTTGTTTTGTTTCAAAACATTAATTAAAGTAACGATAATTCTAGCCCCAGAGCAGCCTAAAGGATGGCCTAAAGAAACAGCTCCGCCATTTACATTCACTTTGGCCGGATCCAATTTCATTATTTTAGTATTAACCAATCCAACAACAGAAAAGGCTTCATTTAATTCATAATAACTGATGTCCTCCATTTTCAGTCCGGCTTTTTCAACAGCTAAAGGGACCGCAATTGAAGGAGTGGTAGTAAACCATTCCGGAGCCTGCGCTGCGTCAGCATATCCGCGAAGAATTGCGATTGGTTTAAGTCCCAATTTCTCTGCTTTTTCTTTGCTCATCAATACAAGCGCAGCTGCACCATCATTCATTGTAGAAGAATTGGCAGCAGTAGCTGTACCATCTTTAGAGAATGCAGGTTTCAATTCAGGAATTTTATTCAACTTTACACTTCTGTACTCTTCATCTTCTTTGCAGATAATAGGATCGCCTTTACGCTGAGGAATTTCAACAGACACAATTTCATCATTAAATTTACCTGCATCCCAAGCTGCCTGAGATCTCATATATGATTGAACTGCAAAAGCATCCTGCTCCTCACGGGAAATATTATATTCTTTGGCACAAAGGTCGGCTGCAACACCCATTGGATAATTGTGGTAACAATCGGTCAAACCATCCTTCGCTAATCCATCAATCATAGTGACATTACCATATTTATTACCCCAACGCATATTTTCAGAATAAAACGGCACCTGACTCATATTTTCCATACCGCCTGCCACAACAACATCTGCATCACCGCACATTATACTTTGAGCCCCAATAATAACAGATTTCATTCCTGAAGCACAAACTTTGTTAATAGTAGTGCATTTAACATTGTCAGCCAAACCAGCATATTTAGATGCCTGACGACCTGGAGCCTGGCCCAGGTTAGCTTGTAAAACACTGCCCATATAAACTTCCTGAACTTCTTTCGCATCAAGACCTGCTTTAGCAAGTGCGCCTTTAATTGCTACGGCACCTAATTTTGTAGCTGGTATAGTTGAAAATACTCCGCCCCAACTTCCCAATGGAGTGCGGACTGCAGATATTATATAAACTTCTTTCATCATTTTTTATATTATTCGTTATT
>CAISYK010000905.1 GCA_903889605.1 uncultured Bacteroidota bacterium | reverse complement strand
TTCATTATTTAATAAAAATTTAAATTCCCTGCTGTTATAATTTGATGTATGATTTCTCATCATATTCCAATTAACTCTGTCGGCAAGGTCTTCATCTTTTTGAGTTTTAAAATAATCCTGCAAAAGCTCATCAGAAAACAAAAAGTTATTATACGCAGCATCGATATAAGCTGCCATAAAAGCCGGGTTTGTTTTTTTTGATGCATATTCATCAGTGAATTTAGAATATCTTTTTTCAGGATTAAATGCATCTTTAGCTAATTGAATAAATGGTTCCGCCTCTATCGAGCCCGCTCCGCGCTGAACCAATTTGCCATCACTATCAATAAATAATAAACTAGGGAACGCGTTTAAGTCGTATAGCTTGGCAATTTCTCTGCCTTCACCTATTCCCGCATCAAACTGAGCGTTTATAAACTGAGCATTGAAATAATCGGCAACGGCATCGTTTGTAAAAATATTTTTTGCCATCCATTTACATGGAGCGCACTGTGAAGTAAAACAATCAATAAAAATTAATTTATTTTCCTTCTTTGCTTTTGCCTTTAAATCTGCAAAAGATTCGGTTTCGAAATTTATGGTTTTAGTTTGGGCAAAGGCAAGGCTTCCAGCAAAAACTAAACTGAGAATCAGTGTGTTTTTTTTCATTTTTATAGATCTTTTCTTACTCTTATAGGCCTTATCTGGTTACTAATTAAGAAGTCTTTACTTATTTACTTAAACGAATATACCAAAAAGTGATATATGAGTGTTTAATAAGTTAGAGTTTTCAACGTTTACTGCGTAACCATATTCTGCATACATGTATCACTTTAGTTTTTCAATTTTTTGCAGCAATTCAACAGCACCGCTGTATTCATCTTCGGCCGCGCCTGATAATTTAGCTAATTCAATAGCTTTTTCGGCAGATGTTTTGGATTCATGTTTCTTATTCAACTCATATAAAATCGAAGCGTAGGTGTCGTAACAATGCCAATTAGGCTTATTTTTAATTGCTTTCTGCATCCAGGATTCTGCCTTTAACATTGAGGCCTTATCATTAGTTGCTCCATAAATTTCCAATGAAATACTATTTAGATCATATGCCGAATGACAGTATTTATCCCCTTTTTCTACAGCAAGTTGGATAAATTTTTCCCGCGGCCCCTTTAACTTTGTATAAGCCATATCAAGCGTTAATATAACTTCACTAGGATCTATTAAATTTATTTTTTTAATTTCATCAATATATCTCTTATAATCAGTGCTCTGCGATTCAGTATTATAATCTTTAGGATAAATAATTGAGTACCCGCTATTTAAAAGCACCTCCGCTATTTTAGATTTTACCGAATCGGCTGTATAAGCCTTATTAAAGATTTCTGCATTGTTTAATAAATATATAAATTCTCGGCTGTTATATTGTGATGTGTAATCTCTTATCATATCCCAATTGGCCCTAATAGAAAGGTTCTCATCTTTTTGGGTTTTAAAATAATCATTTACAGCATCTTCAAAAGGTAAACAGGTTTTAGAAACAGCTTCAATATAGGCTGCTAAAAAAGCGGGGTCTGCCTTTTTTGAGGCATACTCATCAGTAAATTTAGAGAATCTTTTTTCGGGGTTAAATGCATCTTCGGCTAATTTAATAAAAGCCTCCGCATCACTGACCCCTGCTCCTCGATGAACCAATTTGCCGTCCCCATCAATAAATAATAAATTAGGAAAGCACCTTACCTCATAGAGCTTGGCAATTTCAAAGCCTTCACCCTTTTGTGTGTTAATATTGGCATTGATAAACTTAGAATTGAAATAATCAGCAACTGTATCGTTTGTGAAAATATTTTTTGCCATCCAGCTGCAAGGATCGCTCCAGGATCTGAAAGCACCAATAAAAAGTAATTTATTTTCTCTCTTTGCTTTTGCTTTCATATCAGCAAAAGATGTCGTTTCGAAATGAATACTTTTAGTTTGGGCGAAAGCAAAGGTTCCAGTAAATATTAAACTGAGGATAAGAGTTTTGATTTTCATTTGTCAAGATATTATTGTCTGCGCAGCGAATTATCTGTTTATGGATAACGAAGCGATATAATAATTTTGAAGCAAAGATTTTTACAAGTGTTTTTACAATTTTGTAATTGGAAAATAATTAAATTGTAAAATGCTGTTTTGCAGTTGATAAATTATTTTTTTGCTGGTCTGCGG
>CAISYK010000904.1 GCA_903889605.1 uncultured Bacteroidota bacterium | reverse complement strand
TAATGCAATTAATGCTGCAACTGCGAATATTGACAACCAGACGGAACTAAATAGTAGAGATGATAAAAACATGATTTTCCTTTTTGTTGTAAATATAAACTTCTTTTTTGAACAACACCATAACTACGCCAATATATTTAACTAATAAAGCATTTTTAGGTACTTGCGAGGACCGCCAGTTTTCCAACGGTTACCGGACGTGCCAGCAGGCAAAGTGGCGGAAAAGGGAGTTTCCGTGTGTGTAGTGGTAATACCGGTTCATCTGAAGGAGGTATAGGAGGCGTCAAACGGCAAGGTGGCAGCCGCCGGGGTGAGGCTTTGCGAACCCGGGCGGCGCCTTCCAGACAACACGCTATGCCCCTCCGGAGGCGTCAGCCGAAGGAGGGCATTGGGTGTTGGCTGGCGTTGTGTGTGCGGTAGGCTGTGTGGCTATTTTACATAGTACTAATTATAGGCTTGCCATAGCTTTAGGATTTATGGCAATGCGTATAATTTGTATTATGTAAATATAGCTTAGGATGGATTTCAGCGTGGGTGAGTGGTGGCTGGTTAAGGTAATGTCCGAAAGCGAACGAAGAGAGCTGAGCTGTGGCTGTTGGTGTTGGACTAAAGCGAGCGAAGCGAGCTCGGGCTTGCATCCATTTATAATTTTTCTTCTTACAGCTTCGTAGTTATTTTTATTTTCATTTCATTTTATCATTTACTGCAGTTCAACCAGAAGGTAGAACTTCCAGTAGGACATGATATCTAGACTGATAAAAACGAGTCTCTTCTAGAGTTATAATTTTTACATTTTCTATTTACAGTTTCGCAGTTATTCTATTTTATTTTCATTTCATTTACATCATTCACTTTCTATCTATTTATCATTGCTGTACTATAATTATCTACTTTATATCTATTTTCTATCTATTTTATACTGATTTTACATCTATATTATAACTCTTTCTCTATCATACATTTATAATACATGTATAATACCTGTTATATGAACATTTTAAATACTGGAAAGAATTTAGGCGGCTGCCATGAACGCCGGAAACCTATCAGGAAAGGTATCTTCGAGGTAAGAATGCCAGAGAGAATGAAGGATAGGAAATTCACGCTCTGACAGTATTGAGATATCGAAAAGTATAACTGTAAAGTAATCAGCTCTATAAATCTTGCATTTTGGATTATTAAGAATGCCCGCAAGCTCGTCAGCGGCGGATCCCTCGGCGAAGGTACTGGCACCTTTTAAGTTTGAAAGGTTATAAGAGCAACCCCAGAGACGGCCATCAATATTGGCAGATTGCTCTTGTTTTGTCAGATACTTAACAAAGTAGGCTTTGACATTATGAACGAAGCGTAGCGAATGCACATCTGTACTGTTGGGGTTGTTCCAGTCGTGAAGTAATCCGTCTTTGTATGCTTTAAGTTGGGCTTTATAATTCCAAGATTTCGAAAGTTCCGGTCTGAATTTAAAGCCTGCACGGTGCCATGAAGTCTGATTTTCACGGTAACGTGTAATATATCCGAGGCTTTGTTGGTGTGAGTTCCAAGCGTTTCGTAACTCATTCCACGGAATAAAACGGTTTGTGCAGATATGGAAATGGAGCGACCCGTTTTCCTGTTTTTCAGCACGCCAGACATAATAATTAACCTTCCATTTCTGCCTACACGTATTGAGGAAGGGTTCCAAAAGCATAGATTTGATTTCATGGTCTGTATGGATTTGTTGAGAACTGAGCGTTAACGTAATGAAATTAAGACAATAAACATTAGCCCGATCATAATAAGGATGTCGATTAAGTTTAGGAGGTGACATGTATATAAGATAGGAGATAGCTTTCTCGATCTTCTTTTTAGCTTGCTTAGAAATGATTCCATTGTGTGATTTATTTTCAAAGTTCTTAATTAAGAGCTTTCGGCCTTCTTTTAGTTCATCCTGGTCAAACATAGAATTAATACTTGAGCGCCGGGGCTTAAAAGAGGTATACCAGACGTTAATTTGATTCGGATTAAGGGATAAATTATAATATCCGTTTATATCGTTCATAGGAAATTACATGTTTACTGAGTTCTTGATGCATAAGATAAACCAACAGAAAACCCGAAACCTACTAAGGTTTTTTTCATTCGCCGGAAAGCTGTGAATCAAGGTTTTGGATGAAGTAGTTTAGATCATCAGACATACTATCAAGTATCTGTTTTACAGTACTTAAGCGGGTATGAATAAAAGTGTTACCACGATCGTACGGAATTTGATCTTTCGCTTTTTGTAGATTTACTTTAGCGTTCTGAAGATTGATAATAAAAAGTTGAAGTTGCTTACATGAGATTGTAAGGGGCTGAGTAACATAGTATACTTTTGGCATTATATTTAAGAATTAAGTTAAGGAACTTCGAAAAAAATGCAGGTTACATTTTTACTTGCAACCTGCCCAACTTCACAAAATGCCATCTAATACAGCTCACCGGGTCAACTTATCGTCAGTGTTGCACCTCTGCAGAGCACATTGTTTTCAGTTGAAGGAGTAAAGTACAACTTTTATTATAAAATGAAATGTTAAAGAAATGTTAAAGTTTTAACTGAAATGTTAAATTATTTAGAATAAAGAAAGTTTGTCCAGAATGAACTTGTTGAGCTCTCGGAATCAATTTGTCGAACTCTGAACATAATTGAGAACTTACCAGAGTTAAAAACATCTGCCCAAGAAACCCCGAATGAGGTCTCATACGCTGATTTGATATCTAAAGATGAAAAATTTTGTGTTTTGTCTTTCATAATAATGTAATTTCTTGATCTTAAATCGGCAACTGTATGACGTAAAGGTGGGGTTGCATAGATCAAGTGGCCGTAATAATTGTATGACTGTGGTGGCGAAAAAGTAAGCTCAAGTGTATCTGATCCGGCATTTACTCCGAACTGTGCAATATTTGGAGGAATCCACCAAGCTTCTGCAACTGGTGTTACCGAGAATCCGCATAATGAGTTATTAATACCGCATGACATAAACCACTGATAACCGGTTGGGGCGTGGGACTCTCCCCAAATTGTATCGTGTTTATGTATTGACATCATATCAATCCAAGTGTCCCGCTGCCATTGTTCCAGTGCTTTCCACTGGGCCACCAGGTACTTGAATAATTCCTGATAGATTTTTTGTTTTGGTGTTGAATATTTTGGGTACCAAGGTTTTGAGCGTGTTATGCTTACGATTCCGTTTGACTGGAATGTTGTACCGCCGATTGACCCGGAAATAGGCGGTTGACCCGGAAAGTATGTTACTACAGCCATAATAAGAATTATTAACATTTGTTCGGCTCAAAGAAAAGTTTTTCCAACTGTATATTAGCATCAATATTATGAAGTCGCTGGCGTGAGTATTTTGTCAGCTTATCATGACATGATTTACAAACGCTGATAAGATCAAAAAGAGGTTCATCACCGAAATGTAAGTATGATAAATGATGTACTTGTGTGGCGGGGTTTTGCTCACATGATTTACACCGATAATCATCACGATGTAAAACCTGTTTGCGTTTGTGGTGCCAGCGG
>CAISYK010000903.1 GCA_903889605.1 uncultured Bacteroidota bacterium | reverse complement strand
TTTCCTTAATTACACAAAATAGTTTTGGCTGTCGTGATTCAATTAGTAAAACCGCCATAGTAAACCCTTTGCCTTCCGCTGCATATAAATATGATACGGTTTGCTCAAGCTCAGCAATAACGTTCACAGATCAATCTGTTTCAGCTTTATCCTGGAGCTGGAATTTTGATGATGGTACAGCAGTAAATACTACCAGATCGCCGGCACATCTTTTTGCTGCAAATGGAACTTATAATGTAAAATTGATTGTATCAAATTCTTTCGGTTGTACCGATTCTATTATACATCCAGTACTTGTAAAACCAAACCCGGTTGCTGCCTTTTCCGGTACTACAGCGTGTCATACCTACCCAACAATATTATACGACAGCTCAATATCAGCTGTTAGATGGAGTTGGAATTATACTGATGGAACAGCATTAGATACCTTGCAGTCGCCGACCCATATTTATGCTAATCCAGGTAATTATAATGTAATACTTACTGTAACAAATTTAGCCGGCTGTTCAAATTCAGTTTCTCATTCCGTATTGGTAAATCAGGTTCCTATTGCAGCATTCATTTCAACATCACCTTGTTTAGGAGATTCAACAGTTTTTACAGATCAAACAATAGGAAATCCGATTGGCTGGACCTGGAATTTTGATGATTCATCACCTGCCAGTACTATACATAATCCAAAACATAAATATGCAGCGTCAGGAACATATAATGTTATGCTGATTGCGTCCGGAGGAACAGGATGTGCAGATACTCTAACTAATTTAGTAACTGTAAATCCGCTGCCTTCCACTAATTTTACATTTGCTTCAGTTTGTACAAACGATACTATGTATTTTAATAATTCATCACTTGGGGCTCCCGATACTTATAGTTGGTCCTTTGGTAATGGCTTTTCTGATAATACTAATAATCCTGCTCCAAAATATGTTTACTCAATACCTGGAACATATAATGTAACTCTCACTGCAGGGTATTCTGCAACCGGCTGTACAAAAAGTATTACAATACCGGTAACAGTATTTCCCAGAACATCGCCTAATTTTACAAGTACTTCACCTTGTTTAAATTTCCTTACCGCCTTTACTGACAATACAAGCAATTCACCAACTAAATGGAATTGGAACTTTGGTGATGGAACAGCACATGACACTCTGCAAAACTCAACTCACAAATTTGCATTATCGGGAAACTATAATGTTACACTAATTACTCAAAACATTTTCGGCTGCAGAGATTCAATTATAAAAACTGCAGTTGTTAATTCATTGCCTACAGCAGCATTTGCTTTTGATACTGTTTGTTACGGCTCTGCAACAATTTTTACAGATCAATCAGTATCGGCTGTATCATGGACTTGGGATTTTGGAGATGGAAGTTCCGTGAATGTTAGTAATTCTCCAATGCATCTTTTTTCCGCTGACGGCAGTTATAACGTAAAGTTGATTACGGCAAATTCTTTAGGATGTAATGATACTGTTATTCATACTATTCTTGTAAATCCTATTCCTGTTTCAGCATTTACGGCATCTGCTTCATGCAATACATATCCAACAGTATTTACAAACAATTCAACCGGAGCAGTAAAATGGTTTTGGAATTTTGGTGACGTAACACCTATTGATTCATCTCAATCACCTGCATATATTTATATAAATCCAGGAAATTATTATGTTCAATTAATTGTAAAAAGTGTTTTTGGATGTTCAAATTCAAGCTCGCATGTCATAACAGTTTTGCCTCATCCGCAGGCGAATTATTCTGTATCAAATATTTGTGCAAGGGATACTGTTCCTTTTACTGATAATTCTCTTGGTGCAGGAATAACCAACTGGTACTGGGATTTTGGTGATGGTATAAACGGCACTCTTGAAAATCCAACTCATGCCTTTCAGCAAAGCGGAAATTATAATGTCAGATTAATTGTAAATAATACTTCGGGTTGTGCCGATACAATTGTGAAACCAATTATTGCAAATACAGTTCCTTCACCATTATTTTCTGCTGTTGGCGGTTGTACCGGTACTATTTCAACATTTACAAATCTATCAACTGATGTTGTTCCGATCAATAATTGGTTATATGATTTTGATGATGGTAATACAGCATTAACTCCAAACCCTAATCACATTTTTCTTAATGGTGCTGGTGTTTATCACGTCTCTCTTACAGTTACAAATATAAACGGCTGCGACAGTATAGTTGTAATACCTGTGACAGTTAATATTGTGCCGGCTGCAAATTATCATGTTGACACTATTTGTATTGGAACACCAAACACTTTTACAGATAATTCAACAGGGAATCCTACTTCATGGCACTGGACTTTCGGCGATGGAAGTATCGATTCAGTTGGTCCTGTGACTTCACATTTGTATGCATCGCCGGGTTCATACATAACTTCATTAACTGTTTCGAGCGGCGCAGGATGTACAAATATGATTTTCCAGATTGTTGAAGTAAGAAGTGATGTGCAGGCGGGAATTATTTTTGATAATTCAGTTTGTATAAATGATTTAGTAATGATGAATGATAGTTCAATAATTGCTGTAGGAACATTTCTATCTGATACTTGGGATTTCGGTGATGGCTCACCAATAACTAATACACTTAATACCTCTCATATATATTTGACTGCCGGAAATTACCCAATCACTCATGTGGTTGTTTCAGATGCCGGATGCACAAATACTATAATTGATACTATTATTGTAAATCCTTTCCCTGCTGCCGATTTCACTACGTTAAGCTCATGTCAGATTCAGCAAAGTGTTTTTTCCGATAGTTCATTAGGTTCACCGGTTTTATGGGATTGGGATTTTGGGGACGGCGGAACAAGTATTATTCAGAACCCGACGCATCAGTACTTATTAGCAAATAATTATAACATCACATTAATAGTTTATTCTGCAGCAGGCTGTTCAGATACGGCAATTCATTCAGTGTCGGTTTACCCTCAGCCAATTGCTTCATTCACAAGCAATGTGGTGTGCTGGGCAGATACAACTAATTTTATTAATACTTCAACTTCAGCAGGCGGTATAATTTCAAATACTTGGTGGGACTTTGGTGATGGAGCAAATTCTACTTCCTATAGTCCATCACATATTTTAAATGCTCAGAATGATTCGTTCAATGTAACTCTTGCAGTTATCTCAAGTTTCGGCTGTGTGGATACTATAAAACAGATAGTAACAACTCTTCCTTTGAGTGTGTTTAATTTTGCGCCTTTACCCTCGAGCGGATGTAATGAATTTACCACAACTTTTCATGATTACTCAACAGTGACAGGCGGAACAATAATAAATTGGCTGTGGAACTTTGGGGATGGAAATTTGACTTATACACCAGTCCCTACACATACATATAATTCGGCAGGAAATTATTTTGCTTCGTTAACAATAACAAATTCTTACGGCTGCCAAATGAGCGATACATTAAATTATCCGGTTGTAGTATTTCCTACTCCATTAGCAGGATTTACACCGTCACCATATCAAACAACCATTTTTCAACCGGACATCCAATTTACAGATGTATCGAATGGCGCTACCCTTTGGGATTATGATTTTGGTGATAATGAAACAAGCATAAATCAAAATCCATTTCATACATACCTTGATACAGGAACCTATACTGTAACACAAATTGCAATTAACGAGTTTGGCTGTAAAGATACAATTCAAAATATTATTCGAATTGAACCAATTACTACGGTTTTTATTCCAAATGCATTTACACCTAACGGAAATGGTTTGAATGATGTCTTTAAACCTAAATTATTTGGTGTAATTGAATTTCGAATGTTTGTTTTTGATCGTTGGGGAAATGAAATTTTCCAAACGCGTGACATAGATGAAGGCTGGAATGGTCGTTTTGAAGGTTATGGTAATATTGTTTCTACCGATGTTTATGTTTATAAAATTATTACTAAGGATATTTTCATGAACAACCATACTTATATTGGAAGAGTCTCTATTGTGAAGTAATTTTTGCTTAAAAGCCCTCGTAATTTTCCAATGTAAAATAATTAAATACAATTATTCCTTGAAACTATTTACTTAGTGATTACCGCATATTTTCGCTGTGTTTAAATTTAAAATTTTTGATTCTCCAGCATTTATGAAAAAGGTTTCTTTCAAAAGACTTCATGGTTATTTCTTAAAATCTTTCATACCATTTCTCTGAAACATATTTGACGCAGTATATCTTATGGATAATTCAATTCCTCCTCTGCCATTACTCGCACTTGTCAGTTTAGATGCATTTATATCGTAACTAATGCCTAATGCATAAAATGAAATCTCAAGCAAAAATGAAACTATAACAGCATCTTTAGCTCTATAATACCCACCTAAGCTTAGTGAAGCTTCTTTTTTCATAATTGTATACTTACTATCCTGTCTTAATTTGTAACGAATTGATGCACCGGCAGTTAATTCCTGAGCTGGGCCTTGTCTGTAAAATACAACCCCTGGAATGACAGCTAGATTATGATGGTTAGGTATACTCAGCAAAGCATTTCCATGAAGAACATATTTTGGGTATAATTGTTCTTTAGAATTATTATAAAAAGAATATTTTTGGTAGGCATGAAAGACTGCAATACCAAGGTTTGCCCTCAGGTCATTATTATCTTCAACATGAACTAATCCTGCATTATTGTTATATGTCCACACAATTCCCGCTCCTACATCTCCATATGAAAAAGAGGACATTGATGTAGGTTCTCCAGATGGTATATTTGGATTGTAGCCATGCCCCGGATCATATTGATTTGCCCATTGAAGTGAATCATAACTAAGGCTTCTTTGAGCATATCCTCCGTTCAAACCCACACCGATTGTTTGATATTTTGCTACACTTAGATGATATGCAGCTGTAAAGTTGCATTGGGAGATTCCCATTTTTGCATCTCCGGCTTTGTCTCGGAAAAAATTAAGGCCTGCTGCCCAGAAGCTGTCCTTGTTTTTTTTCTTGTTAAGCCGCATATCCAACGAAGCTCCGATTGTTGTGTAAGGTGTAGCAATGCCTCTCCATTGATCCTTGTAATTCAGCTGTGCTTCAAAGCCGTAATTCGCCCCTGCCATTCCTGGATTTAGTGTCATAGGCGACATATTGAATTGTGAAAAATGGATGTCTTGAGAAAAGACAATTGATGAATAAAAGCTGATTGATAATATCAGGCATATCTTTGTTTTCATGGCGTTAGTTTTTTAAAGCAAAAAAAATCGCTTTTATATTAATAATTTCAATTATTTATCTCATTAAATTTATGTTCCCTTTTTGTAAAATTTCTTCTCCGGTAATAAGCGTTGCTTTTAAGTAATATACGAATACAGCTGAATTCATTGGTTCACCGCGATATGTTCCATCCCAGTAATCATTTTGGTTATTGGTTTCAAAAACCTTTTCGCCCCAACGATCAAAAATGACAAAATGCATTTTTGCAATACAGCTTCCAAGTATATATTCGAAATCATTCGCTCCATCATTATTTGGTGAAAATGCATTTGGAACATAAAGGTCAACACATTTTGCATCGTTATCCAGTACCGTAACTGTGACAAATGCACTATCTCTGCAGTTTTCCCCATTACTAACATCCACTAAATATGTTGTTGTTACTAAGGGACTTGCAACTGGATTCGGACAGTTATTACAGCTTAAACTTGTTATTGGTGTCCAGTTATAATTTGTACCTCCGCTTGCCGACAATGGAGTGCTGCTCCCAATCAGAATACTTAAATCAGCGGTAACATTAGCTGTTGGCAATGGACTGACTGTAACCATACCTGCAGCTGTTGCTGTGCATCCTGAATTGCTTACTATAACTGTATAATTTGTGCTTGTTGAAGGCATTACTGAAATAGCTGAAGTTGATTCTCCGGTAGACCATTGAAAAGAGCCTGCTCCGCTTGCAGATAATAAGGCTGTTTGTCCTTCGCAAATTGAAGCAGGGGTAACTATAACAACAGGCATAGCTTTTATCGGCACAACAGCATCAGAAGAAGATGCAGGACATCCTTCGATAGCCGAAATAGTATTTGTAACCGTATAGATTCCTGCGGAGCTTGCTGCAAGATTTATAACGCCTGTGATTGTGCTTTCAAAAACCAATCCTGTAGTAGAACTGAATATTCCTGAAGTTCCTCCGGTGGAAAATGTCGGAGAAGGGTTAACTTCATTCTGACAATAAGGAACCCCTATATAACTAAAGGAAGCATCAAACGAATTGCTTATTATAATGCCTGCAGTTGCTGAGTTTACGCAAGAGCCTGTTGTTGTATATGTAACTGTATATGTATTTACTAAGCTTGAGATTAATGTGATCTTTCCTGAATTCGCATCAATGTCTAACCCCGAAGGAGAAGCTGTAAAAATTCCACCTGGAGCTCCTGTAATTACGGGCGAAGGATCAGTTCCTGATTTGCAGAAAGTCGATCCTGAATAATTAAATGCTGCGCTCTGAAGAGCAGTGATTGTAACGCTTGATGCTGCAGTTGCTGCAGAACAACTACCTGATGCTGCAATAGAATTAGTAACATTGTATGTTCCTGGAGAGCTTGCAGTAAGATCAATAATACCTGTATTTGCATCTGCAAAAACCAATCCTGCAGTTGAACTGAATGTTCCTGCCGTTCCTCCAATGGCGAAATTGGGTGACTGGTTAACAGCATACTGGCAATACGGGCCTGAATAACTAAATTCAGCATCAAACGAATTGCTTATGATAACACTTGCAGCAGCAGTACTTCCGCAGGATCCAGTTGTTGTATACGTTACTGTATAAGTGTTTACTAAACTTGAACTTAAAGTTATCGCTCCAGTATTTGCATCTATTGTCAATCCTACAGGAGAAGCAGTGAATATACCTCCGGCATCACCGGTAATAACAGGAGTTGGATTTGTTCCCGACTGACAGAATGTTGTTCCTGAATAATTAAATGCTGCAATCTGAACAGTATTGATTGTAATACTTGCAGTTGCTGCCGCTTCTGCACAACCGCCTGTTGCTGGAATAGTATTAGTAACAGTGTATGTTCCTGCTGTGCTTGCAGCAAGATCAATTACACCTGTATTTGCATTTACAAAAACCAGTCCCGCAGTTGAACTGAATATTCCTGCAGTTCCTCCGCCGGTAAATGCCGGAGATGGATTAACCGCATCCTTACAATAAGGGGTTCCCGTATAATTGAAAGTTGCCGCAGATGAATTGCTTATTGTAATACCTGCAGTTGCTGAACTTGCACAAGATCCTGTTGTTATGTAAGTAACAGTATATGTATTTACTAAACTTGAACTTAAAGTTATTGCTCCAGTATTTGCATCTATTGTCAACCCAATAGGAGAAGCAGTGAATATACCTCCGGCATCACCGGTAATAGCAGGAGTCGGATTTGTTCCAGCTTGACAGAAGGTTGTTCCTGAATAATTAAATGCTGCACTCTGAACTGCATTGATTGTAATGCTTGCTGATGCTGTTGCTGCAGAACAACTACCAGAAGCTGCAATAGTATTTGTTACTGTATATGTTCCAGCAGTGCTTGCAGCAAGATCAATTACACCAGTATTTGCATTTACAAAAAACAACCCAGCAGTTGAACTGAATAATCCCGCAGATCCTCCGCCGGTAAATGCCGGAGATGGATTAGCCGCATTCTTACAATAAGGAGTTTCTGTATAACTGAAAGTTGCTGCAGATGAATTGCTTATAGTAATATCTGCAGTTGCTGAACTTGCACAAGAACCTGTTGTTGTGTAATTAACAGTATAAGTATTTACTAAACTTGAACTTAAAGTTATTGCTCCAGTATTTGCATCTATTGTCAACCCAATAGGAGAAGCAGTGAATATACCTCCGGCATCACCGGTAATAGCAGGAGTCGGATTTGTTCCAGCTTGACAGAAAGTTGTTCCTGAATAATTAAATGCAGCGCTCTGGACAGTATTGATGGTAACGCTTGCTGATGCTGTTGCTTCAGAACAACTGCCTGATGCTGCAATTGTATTTGTAACAATATATGTTCCTGCAGTGCTTGCGGCAAGATCAATAACACCTGTATTCGCATCTGCAAAAACCAATCCCGCAGTTGAACTGAATGTTCCTGCTGATCCTCCGCCGGTAAATGCCGGAGATGGATTAGTCGAATTCTGACAATATGGAGTTCCTGCATAACTGAAAGTTGCCGCTGGTGAATTGCTTATAATAATACTTGCGCTTGCTGAACTTGCACAAGATCCTGTTGTTGTGTAAGTAACAGTATATGTATTTATAAAACTTGAACTTAAAGTTATCACTCCAGTATTTGCATCTATTGCCAACCCTACAGGAGAAGCAGTGAATATACCTCCGGCGGCACCGGTAATAGTTGGAGTTGGATTTGTTCCAGACTTGCAGAAAGTTGATCCTGAATAATTAAATGCCGCACTCTGACCTGCATTGATCGTAACGCTTGCAGTTGCTGCCGCTTCAGCACATACGCCAGTTGCTGGAATAGTATTAGTAACAGTGTATGTTCCTGCTGTGCTTGCAGCAAGATCAATTACACCAGTATTTGCATTTACAAAAACCAATCCCACAGTTGAACTGAATGTTCCTGCTGATCCTCCGCCGGTAAATGCCGGAGATGGATTAGCTGCATCCTTACAATAAGGAGTTCCAGTATAACTGAAAGTTGCAGCAGGTGAATTGCTAACGGTAATACTTGAAGATGCTGAATTTGCACAAGATCC
>CAISYK010000902.1 GCA_903889605.1 uncultured Bacteroidota bacterium | reverse complement strand
GCAAAAGTGCTGCCAGTATGGATTTTCAAGGTACTTTTCTACAACAGTTTCATCACTCAGGTTAAACATCTGCTTCAGAAGCAACAGCCCAACAATCGTTCTGATGGGAATCGAAGGCCTGCCAACGGTTCCATACAATGGAGCAAACTCTTTCTCCAGACTGTCCCAGTCAATTTTCTTAGCCAGTAAGCAAAGCTCGTGTTCAGGATTGATGAAAGAAGTCAGGACCGTCTTGAACATTTCTAACTGTGGCTGCAATGGAATTTTCTTTAACATGATTTGCAGGGTTTTGATCAAATTTAATCAAAAACCCGATAGGATTCACGAATTCAAAGAACATAAGTTATTAACATTCAACATTTTAATAATTGGTAAGGATCAACTAACTAGGAAAATTTTAAGCTGTCTTTTATCCCGCAAAACAAGAGGCCTTTTACTGGTTAATGCTGTATAATCTTTGAAAGACAATATAATTTAGGTCCAAAATGTAAAACCTGGTAGAATCTTATACCAGAATATCTTTCTAATTGCTCTTAGCATCGAATTTCTGAATATACACTTCAATTGCAGGTTACACGATCAATTATATAATATCATTGCAATATTAGCGATATCGAGTAATAAGTAGTGTAGCAATAAAGCAAATTATTTTTCTATTATTTCCTTTATTATTTTAGCTGGATTTCCTGCTACCACGACTTTATCCGGAACATCCCTGGTTACGATACTACCTGCTGCGACCACACTATTTTCGCCAATAGTTATTCCTGGTAAGATAATAGCATTAGCCCCAATCCAACATCCTTTTTTTAAGGTCACATCCTTGACTGTTGAACCTTGATTAATGATTAATGTATTCGGATCTTTATAGTTATGGTTCGTTGTGTAGACGTGTACACCTGACCCTATTAAAACATCATCTTCAATATATATATATCCTCCTTCGTAAATCGGTTCCGCAAAAAGCATTGTAGTTGGGCGAATAACAACTCTTTTTCCAATAGATATTTTGGAACAGGCAATTGCATAGGCTCCAGGTCGAAATTCTGCGTCTACATCAAAAGAATTAAACTTTAAGATACATAGTTTCCTCCCCATTTCTTTGAAATATAGCTTAAAATGAGTCGTAGGTATATCCGGACCTAATCTGTCAACATTTCTCCAATAACTTAATCTTGCTAACAATTTTCTCATATTTATCAGAAATTCGATTATGAATACTATAAATAGCCACTCATTTTCTTATAAACATTATCAAGAAATATTTTTTGTTCTTGTATCGTACAAAATTTTGAATAATCACCTTTTAAAAATGCTTCTGTTTGTAAATAAATACCTGGTTTGAATTCTTTATCTAAATGATTGTCAACTTCGACTTGTTCTACTAAAACACTCCCAATATTTTGAATTTGAAGTGTTTCCATTGGTTTGAATATCAACCTATGTTTTTTAGTACAAATTTCTACAACCCAACGACCTGGGGCTTCCCAATTAGCTTGATAAGAGAATAAAGCACCATATTCACTTATGCCCGCACCGCTAAAAATAGAAGATGAAGGGTGCCAATCTAATCCACCTTTAAAAAACGCTGCAAGTTCTCTCGGTTTCCCACCCAAATAAAATGCAGTGTCAATCACGTGTGTGGAATTACCTAAAAACCATGTATTATGTTCTACTTTGGTTTTTTTTAAGGGACTTATCATATGAGACCATTCAGTAAATTCAAAGCTAAAAGAAGTTACACCCTCATCTGCTAAAATAATCTCTTGTGCT
>CAISYK010000901.1 GCA_903889605.1 uncultured Bacteroidota bacterium | reverse complement strand
CAAATATAAGCGCAGGAATAACTGGCAGCACTGGAGAACTAGGGCTGACAGGAAATACAGGCATTATAGGAAATCCCGGGGCTTCAGGTTCAACTGGTAAAACTGGTTCAACTGGTTTTACAGGATCTATAGGATTTACAGGTCTAACCGGTTATTCCGGCAGAACTGGTATAACAGGATCAACCGGGACAGCCGGATCATTAGGCTCAACGGCATCAACTGGATCAACAGGCGAAACCGGATCAATGGGATCAACAGGGTCAACAGGATCAACAGGATATAGCGGATGGACAGGATCAACTGGAGGAACTTCATCAACTGGCTTTACGGGAGCTACGGGAGCAATCGGGAATACCGGATATACTGGCCGGACAGGATCAACAGGTGGAACTTCCTCCACTGGCTATACTGGAGCGACCGGCGCTATAGGTATTACGGGCTCTACTGGTGCTGACCTTGGAACGCATTGGTCATTAACTGGTAATGCAGTTACAACACCTGGTAGTCATTTTATTGGAACATCAGATAATCTGGATTTTGTTTTTAAAACAAATGGAATAGAGAGAATGAGAGTTATGGCAGGAGGCAGTTTCGGCATCGGAACAGCGAGCCCTGTTAATAGACTTGATATAGTTGGCGGAGATATTTCTGTTAACGGAGCTAACGGCGGTTTTGGTATCAAATTCTTTGATAAAAATGACGGAAATCATCGGATATATTATTCAGGAGTTACGAACAGTCTGCATTTTGACAGCTATGCGCAGATGTATTTTAACCAAGGATTCTATACACCAGGAAAGGTGGGCATAGGCGTAGGAACCACAATCCCTAATACTCTCGCGGATATCGCCGGTGATTTAGCAGTAAGGGAAAGTAATATTACTTTAGCGGGCAATGCTGACAATGTTGCAATTGGAAACTATACTTTCATAAGAATAACAGGCCCGCCTGCAAATTATGAAATTACTGGTTTTGCCGGCGGAGCTGATGGGAAGATTTTGATTATAGTAAATAACACTGATTATACATTGAAATTCAAGAATTCAAATTCCAGCTCATCTGCAGCAAATCAATTATATTTATATAATGATGGGGATATATCAGTACAAAAAAATGGGGGTATCATTTTTATTTACAGTGCTGCAATTGGTAAGTGGTTTATGATTGGTAATGCAAAACCTTGATTTCCATGATTTGTTTTTTTTTATTAAAAATGGTTAGTAAAATATAATTATAACTACGGATCGAAATATTTCAAAAAACATATTTTCATGCCTCGGGTTTAATATAATAAAGTAATTTAGCATCCTTTACTTGGAATCATGAAAATGAAATTATGAGAAAACTTTTCTTTTCAATAAGCCGCTCAGTACCATACACACATCATGCAGCCTTGCCTTTTGCCAATGGTATTATTTGCAGAGGCTTGACATTAGTATTATTGTTAATCGGTTTACTATCCTTTGCCCAAGCCCCACCGCAAGGTATTAACTACCAGGCTGCAGCCCGCGATACTTCAGGCAGAATTATGAGTAATTGCTTAAACCTAAGTGTGAAATTTACAATTTGGGATTCTATTTCAGGTGGTGATAGTGTATTTGCAGAAATACACAACTCTGTTACTACAAACCGTTATGGATTATTTACAAGGATTATAGGAAGCGCTGATCCCATCGGCTTTGATTCTATTAAATGGGGAATAGGTAATAAATTTTTAGAAGTAGGAATAGATCCGCTTGGCGGGAATAATTTCACTTCAATGGGCAGAACTCAAATGATGAGTGTCCCTTATGCACTTTATGCTAAAAAAGCAGGGAACGAAGGTTGGTCTCTAAGCGGCAATTCGGCTAATCAATCAAATTTTATTGGAACTACTAATTTTCGCCCACTGCACTTTCGAACAAATGATATACTTAGGATGATTATTGATTCTCTCGGCCGGGTTGGTATTGGAACATCGGCCCCCGGAAATAAATTAGAAGTTTTTACCGGCACAAATGCTTTAACCAGGGCTCTATACTTAAACACAGGAACACACGAAGGAACAGCATTTAACATAAGCGCAACAACCAATAATGAAAGCATGCTTGATATAAATGTTTTTCGTGGCGGAATTATGGAGCCGAGATTATCGGTTTACAGCAATGGGAATATGAGTTTACAGGCTAATGGAGGCAATGTAGGTATAGGTATTTCGAATCCCACTGCAATGCTTGAAGTTGCGGGACAAATAAAAATCAACGGAGGAAATCCCGCATCAGGAAGTGTGTTAACCTCCGATGCATCAGGTTTGGCAGCATGGGCTCCTCCAACTTCTTCTCCAATATATAATCCGGGAACAGGATTGACCTTGTCAGGAACAACTTTTAATAGTGTTTGGACAGCTTTTGGCACGGATATATATAATAACAATTTAGGAAATGTCGGAATCAGAACTGCCGCTCCGCATTCAGAATTGGAAGTTGTAAGCACAGCAATAAATTCTCCTCATGGAATTGTTGGAACAGAATATAATAGTAACCCAGGCGCAGATTCACATATCTGGCTGAGAAAAGCCAGAGGTACAGAAAGCTCTCCATTACCTGTTCAGGCAAATGATGAAATTGGTAGTATTAAATTCAGGGGCTGGGATATTACAAATGGCTTTAATACAAGTGACCAAACAGAAATTGCTGCTGCAGCTTCTGAACCTTTTACTGGCTCTGCTAATGGATCTTTCTTGAAATTTATGACAACCTTAAACGGTACAATAATTGGGTCAGAAAGAATGCGCATTGACCATAATGGTAATATTGGTATTGGCAATATAGCTCCTACTGCATTACTTGATGTAAGCGGGTCTATAAACATTACAGGAGGCAATACAAGTGAGGTAAATAGAACTCAAACCTCTGGAGCTAACTTAGTTCCGATTGCTTATGGCAGTGTTAATGCAAATGGTACCCAAAATGCAAACACAGGTAATATATCAGTAGTTTGGGACAATAGTAACAATTACTTTATTATTACCATTCTAGGTGAAGTATATACGTCTGTCGGATATATTACAATGGTAACCCCTATCGGCGACAACGTAAAAGCATCAACCAGCAGCAGCGGGGGAAATCTAATAGTTACATTTCATGATGCTACTGCTTTCGCTAATAAAGTTGCTAATGCTTTTCAATTTATTACTTACAAACCCTGATTTAATAAAATGATTATTTGAAAATGATTATTTGATTTTCAATTAAATAAATTATACATGAGGCTTAACACTCCAGGCTTCAGCTTTAGCTGCAAACAATATTTTGGTCTTACCCCAGACACTTTTAAATAATTCAGAATTCCGGTAATTATTCAAATCATTTTCGCTCACCCAGTGGCTGTATGTGAAAAATATATTTGCAGAATTAATATCATTCAATAATTCAAGATGAAGACACCCATCCATATTTCTGATGAGGTGTTTGGATGCGCCGAATATCTTTAAAAAACCATTTACCTTTTCAGGTTCGAATGTCATTTTTACTATGCGTATTATCATTGAAAGCGAATAGTTATAGAATCGTTTAGTTTTAAATTAAGCATGCTGCTTATTTTCCCGTTACGCATAGCAATTTCAAGGTGATTGGAAGAATTGAACAATGCTAGTATTTCACCTTCAGACACTTCGTTATATTCGGAGCTGAGACGTTCAATTTGGTTGTTTCTGGCAAGTTCAATAATAAAAGCCTGCCCTTTACCCATTTGATCAAATAAGGCTCTGTCAATATTAGTAATCACATTCCCGTATGAATCAACAAATACTATCGACCCTCTTATTATATTGCCCATTGAAGTGGCACGAAAAGGAAGGCACTGCATTAAATTTTGTTTTGGTTTCCCTATAGATTCAATGTCTGCTCCGTCTGCAAGTTTGCATGCAGCTTTGGCGAAAATATCACGAACAGGAAAACTTAAATTTTGTTTATAATCGACTGTTATTTCAATAATTTTTTTTGGAGTTTCATCAAACAATAATGAAAAAATACCATTATCCGACCCAATAAAAATGTGTCCGTTGTTTTCTACAGCAGCATAACCTCCGGTGTTTTTATATTCGGTAAGCAAACCAATTATATGAACTGTACCTTTTGGGAAATTGGGATATGTTTCTTTTAGAATAAATGCTGCATCCTGAATATTAAATTTTTCTATTTGATGAGAAATATCAATTATTACTGCATTGGGGTTTTGACTAAATATTGCACCCTTAACTGAACCCACATAATGGTCTTTTAATCCAAAATCT
>CAISYK010000900.1 GCA_903889605.1 uncultured Bacteroidota bacterium | reverse complement strand
TTTCTTAAAAATAAATACATTTTACAAAAGCCACAGATATAAAATCAGAAGTACACTTGTATTAGAAAAATTACAAACGGTATATAAAATAGAGTTAAAAGAAAATGAGTAACATACAATCAACAGCATTTGCACCTTCTTCGATAAATACTTTCCGATTTCGCATTCCTTTGTATCAAAGGCCTTTTGCGTGGGAAGTTTTTCAAGTGGAACAGCTTTTAAAGGATTTGTCTTATCAGTTTAAATATGACACAAATCAGAAGTACTTTATCGGGATTTTAAATGTTGGAAGCACTGAAAATAGTGAAATTTATGATTTAATTGACGGACAACAACGTATAACTACTTTAATTCTTATTGGAAGTGTGTTAAAATCATATTATAGTAATTGGAATGATTTTTTGGATAATCGTTTGGATTTATACGGCCGAAAAGAAGATCAATTATTTCTGGAAAAGCAGGAAATTTCATCTAAAACCAATTATAGAATGGTGGAAGCTGTTCATTCAATAAAAAAAATTATTGCAGATGAATTAGCTGGGGAAGAACATGCCTTTTCTAAATATGTATATGAAAATGCATCGTTTTTTATAAGCATAGTGCCTGATCATTATTCATTAATTGATAAGAATCTGCAATTCGTTAGAATGAATAACAGGGGAAAGCAACTGGAAGCTCATGATGTACTAAAAATCAAACTTGCATTTGTCATTTCAGATGAAACGAAACGGAATGATTTTATTAATAAATGGAATGATTTTTCGCAACTGGGTTGTAGAAAATCTTCAAACGAAATAATTGATTCTCAGACCATTTTATATTTGCTAAAAACAAATGATTCAGATTATAAGGCAGAGAAAGACACTGAAATATTTTATCAATCCATAGTATCATATCCTGAATTTTTATTGATTGCATTGGCACGTTTCTTTAAAAAGGAAAACGCCGGCATTATAGTGTCACAAACTAAAGAAATCTGGGATGAGGAGTCGCGGAGGCATAAATTGTTAGAGGAGTTTGGCTTTGGTGAGAAGAAAATTGATTTTAGTTGGTCTGAAGAAAATGTATTGGAATTTGGGGAAATCTTAAGTGTACAATTTGACTTGTTTGACAAGTACATTATTAAGCGTGATAAGGAGGAGAAATACAAATTCGGTGGTGATAAGGAAAGGTTCACAGGAAATTCCTTGCTGGAATTACAGGTTTTTCAGTCATTTCTATATGTTACACGAGAACCAAATCAGAGCAATTGGCTGATTGAAACTTTTGATTATTTGGAAAGTTTGAGTATTACAGATGATAAAATCAACACAATTGAATTTCTCTCGCAACTAAAGAAAATTGATAACGATAGATGTATTACTCGCAACTCAGTTTCACTTGAATATGGCACCATAGATAGATATTGGTTTTGGCGTTTAGATTATTATCTGTGGGAAAATAGAAATGATATTTTTAAAAATCAAGATTCACACGGAATTGCAAATAATTATATTTTTAGAAGCAATCGTTCAATTGAACATATTGCTCCCCAACATCGAAAAAATGATAGTAAGGCGAGTATTACCTATGAGAAATATAATCATAGTTTTGGAAATCTAGTCATGATTTCATCAGGTCAAAATTCTTCTTTACAAAACCAAACATTTGAAGTAAAAAAGGCACATGTTAAAGAATACATTAAAAATAATAAAACTGGCACAATTGAAAGTTTAAAAATGCTAATGCTATATGAAGAAGAAGATTGGAGCGATACAATTTTACTTAAACACTCAGATGAAATGATTGATGTTTTAATTAATTCTTTTCCCGAAAGTTATTGCGAAGAAAAACTAATGTTAGAATTGCAAAAGAAAAAAGAGAATGAA
>CAISYK010000899.1 GCA_903889605.1 uncultured Bacteroidota bacterium | reverse complement strand
TTTTGATATTTAATATTTAATATTGAATTGCAGCTGACAAAATAACATTTTGCTTCAATGTCAATTATTTTTCTTGAAAATTTCATTACTTTTACCGCTTAAATAATAATTAATCAAACAATTTTATCATGAAAAATATATTTTTATTATTAGCAGTAAGTGCTGTCATTATTAGCAGCAGCACAGGGTGCAAGAACTCTGGGAATAAGGAGGCTGACTCCTCAAAACTAAGCATGACAGTAGACACATTCCTAGCCTCTCCAGGAAAATGGGCAGGTAAAGAGGTTGTTATTACCGGAACGGTTTCGCATGTTTGCAGAGAAAGCGGTAAAAAACTTTTCCTTTTTGGAAGCAATCCTGAAGAAACAGTAAAAATTAATGCCGGCGGAGATAATTCAACATTCGATTTAAAATATGAAGGTGCAGATGTTGAAATAACAGGTACTGTTGTTGAAGATGAAAAAATAGATGCCAACTATTTAAATGAATGGGAAGCTGACATTAAAAAAAATGCAGCAGACAAAGATATAAAAGTTTGTACCGAGGATAATAAGGCTATTTCAGGGCAGACAAAGGACACTGCAAAAGTTAAAGAAGCTGCCGAAGACCCTTATGCTGGTGTGAAAGAATTGCGTCAGCAGCTTGAAAAGAGCGGTAAAGCTTATATTTCAATATATGCAATTGATTCCAAAAACTTGAAAGAGTTAAAGAAATAAGAACCGGTTATTAACTCCCCTTTTATAATATGTCGGCAAATGGTTTGAAGATTTTCCGTAAATGGAATAGGATACTGCATAGGGATATTGGTTATTTCTTTTTCGGAATGACGCTGATTTATTGTATTTCAGGTATTGCTCTGAATCACAAAAATGACTGGAATCCTAATTACGATATCACTTATGAAGACATTACCATAACAGATAATATTGACAAAGCATCAGTAAATAAAGATTGGGTGCTGGCTTTATTGAAGCAGCATAACGAAGCAGATCATTATAAAAAATATTTTTTCCCTGATAGTAATACGTTGAAGATATTTATAGATAACGGCTCAGTATCTATAGATATGGAATCTAAGGAGGGGTATATTGAAAAGATAGCGAGGCGCCCATTTTTCTTTCAGATAAATTTTCTTCATTACAATCCGGGTAAATGGTGGCTTTGGTTTTCCGATAGTTTCTGCGTTGGGATGATTATTATAGCAATAAGCGGATTATTTATTATGGCCAAAAGTAAACACAGCCTGAGCAGGCGGGGTATTTGGTTTATTCTTGCAGGTTTGGCCCTGCCTATTCTGGCTTTGATTTTTTTATAAAAAATTGATTAATGGGATACTGCCATTAATCTGAAATATCATAAATACAGTTTGGTTTGTGTATACTTGATAACCTTTTGAAATGACTTATAATGAAGGCTTCTTCTAGTTAAATTTATTAGGAAAGTCTGTTATTATTCCATCAACTCCGAGTGCAATCATATCATCAATTATTTGCTGGTCATTAACAAGCCAAACATTTACTTTTTTCCCTCTTGCTTTAAGAGTTTTTATTATTCCTTTATTGGCAAAACAATAATAAAGACTGTATTCTTCGATGTATGGATACTCATCAAAGTCAAATGTTTCAATCCCTTTACCAAATAGGATCGGCAGCAAGCTGATTTTGCCGGCAAAAAGTTTATGAAGCCTTATCAAAGGATCTTTCTTATGAACTCTTTCCAAAACTTTTGTGTAAAACGAATGTATAATACACCAGCTCCTGCAATTGTTTTCACCGATTATTTTTAAAACATTTTTTTCAATATTCGGATAATAATCATCGCCTTTTTTTATTTCAATAAGAAGTTCAGCCCGGCCATTAATAAATTTAATTGTTTCGTCTAATGTTGGTATTTTCTCTTTCTCATATTTTTTATCGAACCAGCTTCCTGCATCAAGTTTTGATAACTGAGAATAAGTACAATCTTTGATTAATCCATTTCCGTTTGTAGTTCTATCCAGAGTTTCATCATGCATTACCACCACTATTCCATCCTTGGTTTGCTGCACATCTATTTCAATTCTATCGGCTTTGCTTTTCAATCCTTCAGCAATGGCCGAAAGTGTATTTTCAGGTGCCAATCCTGCAGCGCCTCTGTGTCCGACTTTTACAAATTTTTGATTCGGATTTCTGTCATAATTAAAGATTAATGCAGGTGAAAGCGAGGTTGAAAAATAAAGTCCAATTAAAATGACCGCCGACAATATGTATCGTTTTGATTTTTTTAATTTCTGCATTATTTAAAAATTTATTAAAAGCGATTTCCGCTTTACCCCCAAATGGTATTGAATACAATTGATTGGCAATTTTAACTATTCAGCTGTGAAAAAAAATGTTTTAGGCTTTAAGTTTAATTATACCAAATCTAAGAACATTTACTGAATATTTTTTCAATTTACGGAATTCAAGGTCATTGCAAAAAAAATGGAACCTTTAATGGTTCCATTTTTTTAGAATATAAAAACTTGTTTTAGTTATATTTATTACACCTGCGAAATTGAGTAATCGGCAAGCTGTTGCTTTGCTTTTACTCTTAAGTGATTGTCTTTGTTATCTCTGTATTATTAGTTTTTGTTTTTTTGACCAATCTTTGGATTTTATTTCAACCATATAGATTCCGATACCCAAATCATGTAAATTAATTTGTCTCTGATTTTGAAGAAGCTTTTCTGATCGGATTAATTCACCGACAACAGAGTAAATATTTAACGTCAATTCAGTATTGTTTTGGTTGTCTATTTTTAAAACAGCAAAATCAGATGCCGGATTAGGATATAACTGAAATTGAGAAACAGGCTTATTCAAATCTTTAATACCCGTGGCAATTAAAGTAGATGCTTCCGGTGAAACTTTCTGGGCCTCTGTTAAACCTACGCTGTCGGATGCAATGCAGAAAAATTTATAACTGTGTCCTGCACTTCCTTTAAAAACATCGGAAGTACTATTGGTAAATGGTTTCCATACAATATAAGCGCTGTCATTATCTGAAACAAATATGTTGTAATTCATGACACCGCAGCCTTGGTCATTTCCTGACCAGGTAACTGTAAAACTGCTGTCTGTCTGCGTTGAATTTAATGAAGCTACCGAACTTACAGGCACGATTGCATCTATTTTATTAACGGCAGTATTTGTATTTAGTGGTGCATTAAAATCAAAAACAACACTTGCCTTGTTGGTTATAATATCATCATGGACAACAGTTTCTTTCAGCTTACAACTAAAAGCCACATTGCCTTCTCCTTCGGGATAGTTAACATTTGGAGGAAGAAAACCAAGGTCTGGATCTTCAGTAAGTTCTAATGTTATACGGTCAAGTGAATGGAAACCCCATGAAACAGCACCATTAAGAGTGTCAACAACACCGTGAACCTGTACAATAATATCTTTATGCGGATACATATCAACCAATACTGTGAATTCTTTAGCATAATCCTGAATGTGTATTACAGTATCACCAAATGTAATTGTGTTAAAGCTGAATGTATTTAAGTCGAACTTGGTAATATCCAATGTGTCATATACAAATACTTCAAGAGCAGAAGCTGTTGCCGTATCCTTATTCTCAAAGAATACTCTGTAACTTTTATTTCCCAGTTTGGAAATATAATTATCAGCAGAAAATCCCTGAGGACCTGCAATTTCGTTAGGGTCGAATGAAGTTACCCCTTTGCTGTCTTTTTTTGAATCTGATTTTTTTCTGAATTTAGCCCAGCATCCTGCGTTAGCATCAGCGCCGTCTTTCATGTCAATCATCATGCCGGCAAAACTAATGCCTAATGACGTTGCCTGTCCTATGCCCGGCATAAAGCTGGTGGCGCATTGTGTTATCGAACTGGCGTAAGATACCCCATTCCAAAGCCAGCTTCCCCATGTCTCTGCTTTTTCTGGAGGGTCAGTAATTTTATCTACTAAACCATAACAGCTCATTCCGGGAATTAATCCAATCACTCCTGATGAAAAACCTTTCATTGCAGCTGCGGAAATGCAGTCCCTTACTTCAGCAGGTATTGGTTCAGATGCTCTTGCGCTGAAATCAATATTTTCCCAAAAAGGATCCATCACCCATGCGCTCATTTTAAGTGTTCCGGAGCCCGAAAGTAAAACTTTTACCCTCACATCCCGTGAGGAACCAGCAAGAATATGTGGTATGTAGAAAGGGTAAACACGCATTGGTATACCTATGTATCCTGTCAAAGTATCAGTTACATAATACAGCGCAACTGAATCGGCTATGCGTGTATAATCAGGGCCCAAGTCAATAATACTCTGCGGAAGTTCGACATTAAAATCAGGGAATGTTACTGTTAATCCCGGAATATTATTTACAACGTAAACCAGTACTGTTCCAACAGCATCGACATTAGCTGTATTGCCGTAGTTTAGGTTAAATGTCTGCCAGCGGTTTAATAAAAATTTGTCGCGGCCGGATAATGAAACCCAAGGTTTGCTTCGTTCACCGTCAGCAACAGTAAAACAAGACGTTTTAATAAGTGTGCTGTCACTTGGTGTTTCAACTACAACATCGTAAATGCCGATATTTTTATTTTTAAGGTTAAATCGCGCAAGCATTGATTCACCGCCTCCATCAGTTAAGTATGATGTATCTGCTGTAATGTCGCTCTGTCCGGCTAATCTAAGTTTTGCGATGCTCGTATTTTTAAGTCCTGCCCCAAAAATATATAATGTTACAGTTCCTGAGTTGCCGCCGAATTTTGGCTCAACATTTTCTATCATAGGATGGAATGCCGTAATACCGAGCGAAGTAGATGAAAGCTGGTAATGACCATAAGCTGGGGCGTTAGTAATTGTAACAGTATTTGATGCTGTATCAATACTCACACCTGAAGCAATTTTATTCCAGGTAAGGCCTGCATTAGGTGAATAGAATACTTTTATTGAATCTTCAAGATTTCCGTTCAATGCATCGGCATTATAATTTAATTTCAGAAATGCCAATGAATCACTAAAATTTTGGGTGTAATTCCTCAACCGCCACCAGCAATTTACTGCTCCTGCTTCAGTGGATGTTGGATGCTGCTGGTATCCGTAATGATCAATAGTTAACTTAGTCATTAATACACCAGCATTGCTTTTCATCGATGCTTGATAATAAGTAAGCGTGTTTTGAATAGTATTATCAACATTCTGCTCTAAAGATACTCTGCCGAAATTTAGTATTTTACCTGGATTAGATATAGCCTTCAGCGATAGTGCGGCTGCTGAATCTACTGTACACCATGAATGAGAATTTGAAGTAAATGAAATATTAGGCATCATATTGTCTCCAACAAGACGGATAGAATCATCTACAGCTATTGCTGCCTGCATTCCGAATGCGTTGCTCCCTGAAATTGTCCTTGCATTAGTGCCGATCAGCCATAAGTTGGAAATAGTAAAAATATGATTATTTGTAAGATTGCCTTTTACCTGCAGATTAAGTACGTATCCGCCCGGATTATTCATTATAGAACCTTTATTTATCAAATCTCCATTTACAAGGATCGTATTTGAATACCCGAATAAGTTAGCGAGTGTGTCCAGAACGGTTAATGTATCGTTAAAAACATTATTGTTTTTTGAATATACATTTCCATTTAGTTTGCAGTTCCCGAATAACTGTATGCTTTCAATTACAGAATTATTAAGGGCTAAAGTATCATTCGAAATGATTTTACCGTTAATTAATGTTCCGCTGTTGGTTAGTAAGTTATGTCCGTTTGTGAAGAGTTTGGCTTTATTCATTATCCAGGTGCTGCTTTCAAACATTACATTACTGCCGAGTATTATACTGCCTATGGAATCGGTGGTATTGAAGGCTCCTTCAAAGATTTTGCCAGGCGTCTGCTGAATGGTCTGGTCGGCAGTATTTATAAAATTGGTTGTATTTACCCTCCAGATTCCTTCATTGCGGACATTGCCTTTTATATCCAGAGTCAAGGTATATCCGCTGGGATGTTTTGCAATCATTCCTTTATTCAGGATGCTTCCATTGACTAAAATTGTATTGGAATATCCGAACCTATTATAAAGCGTGTCAATTATGGTAACTGAGTCGTTAAAGACATTGTCGGATTGTGAGAAAACATTTCCGCCTAAAACATAATTCCCAAAAAATTTCATATTTTGAATTATCGAATTGTCGAGTATTAATGAATCATTTGAAATAATCTTCCCATTAGTCAATGTATATGAATTAGACAATAATTTATGTCCGTTGGTGCGGAGCTTTGCATTATTCATGTTCCACGTATTGCTTTCCAGCAGAACATTGCTGGCAAGCATTATATCTCCGATGGAATCTGTTGTATTCATAACACCTTCGAAGCGTTTACCGGGTGCTTGCTGGATGGTTTGATCGGCAGTATTTATGAAATTAGTTGTGTTAGGATTCCAGATGCCTTCGTTGTTTACATTTCCTTTTATATCAAGCGAAAGCGTATATCCGCTGGGGTGCCTTGCAATTGTTCCTTTATTTACTATATTCCCATTGACAATAATAGTGTTGGAATATCCGAATCTGTTGAACAAAGTGTCGATGATGGTGCAGTTGTCATTAAACACATTGTCGGATTGCGATAAAATATTTCCGCCTAAAACGTAATTCCCAAAAAACTTCATGTTTTGAATTATCGAATTATCCAGTACCATTGAATCGTTTGAAATTATTTTACCGTTGGCCAATGTGTAGGCATTAGATAATAATTTATATCCGTTTGTGCGCAGCTTTGCATTATTCATATTCCATGTATTGCTTTCGAGTATCACATTGCTGGCAAGAATAATGTCGCCGATGGAATCTGTTGTATTTATTACACCTTCGAAGCGTTTACCTGGTGCTTGCTGGATGGTTTGATCGGCAGTATTTATGAAATTAGTTGAGTTTGGATTCCAGAGGCCTTCGTTGTTTACGTTTCCTTTTATATCCAGCGACAGCGTATATCCGCTGGGGTGTCTGGCAATAGTTCCTTTATTTACGATGTTTCCATTAATAAGAATCGTGTTTGAATACCCGAATTTGTTGAACAGAGTGTCGATGATGGTGCAGTTGTCATTAAACACATTGTCGGATTG
>CAISYK010000898.1 GCA_903889605.1 uncultured Bacteroidota bacterium | reverse complement strand
TCCTGAAGTTATTGTTGGCGACCCTGTTCGTTTGCACCAGATTATTTTAAATCTTGTGAGTAATGCCGTAAAATTCACATCAAAAGGGAAAATTATTGTAAAGGTGAAATTACTTAAAGAAGACAATGAAAAAGCGTATATTGAATTCAGTGTTACCGATACAGGAATTGGAATAGCTGAAAATAAAATAGAAAAGATTTTTGAAAATTTTCAGCAGGCATCCAGCGATACTTCAAGATTATTCGGAGGAACAGGATTAGGGCTTGCCATTGTTAAACAATTGGTGGAAGCGCAGGGCGGAAGCATTGGTGTAAAAAGTAAAATTTATGAAGGATCAGAATTTAGTTTTATTTTGAGTTTTCAAAAAACAAATGCCAAAGTTGAATTAGAAGCAGGATTAGTTAAATTGGATGAGGATATTGGAAACATAAAAGTATTGGTTGTAGAAGATATTCCACTCAATCAGTTACTAATGAAAACACTATTGGATGATTTCGGATTTGAGCGTGATATTGCTGCAAATGGGAAAATAGCCATAGAAAAACTGCAGACCAAATCTTACGATGTTATATTGATGGACCTGCAGATGCCTGTAATGAATGGGTTTGAGGCTACTGAATATATCAGGGGTACTATGAATTCAAAAATCCCCATCATCGCTTTAACTGCAGATGTGACTACAGTTGATTTGGCAAAATGCAATGCCGTAGGCATGAATGATTACATAGCTAAGCCGATAGACGAGAGGATATTGTACAGCAAAATAGTTGGGGTTTTAAAGAAACATGCTGTTATTAGTATAAATAAACGAGTCGACAATACGAGTGAAAAGTTGAAATGTACTGACTTAAATTATTTAATTAAAAGAACGAAATCAAATCCGCAATTAATGATGGAAATGATTTCCATTTACCTTGAGCAAACTCCCCCGATAATAATTGCTATGAAAGACAGTCTTCAGGAAAAAGACTGGCATTCATTATACTCTGCAGTCCATAAAATGATTCCTTCATTTTCAATAATGGGTATCAGCAGTAATTTTGAAAATATTGCAAAAAGAGTTCAGGAATATTCAAGTACCCAGGAGCATTTAGATGAAATACCATACATGGTTTTACAGCTTGAAAACTTATGCGCGCAAGCCTGTAAAGAATTGGAAACTGAATTTAATTTGATTAAAAATGCGGCTGCATTATAATATAATCAGCATTTGGATATAAAAAAGAGCAATGCTTAATATGCATTGCTCTTTTTTATGCGGATTTAAAACCGCTAAAAATTATATGTGAATCATGTAACTTATATATAAAGTTATGCAATAAATACTGCATTTAAGTTATTCACCTTTGTGCTTCCGCAAAAAATATTTGCGCAGAAAATTTTAAATATATGAAAGAATATACAAATGTTAGTTTTGGAACAGCACTATTGATTACGGCTGCAATTATTCTTTTTGGCTTCTTCGGCTGCCCACCTAATAATGAATCTAAGGATAATCTGCCGGTTCAAACATTAAATTGCAGCCATCATTAGTTTTTAATTATCTAATCACCTTTAATTTGTTTGTGAAATATTTCACAAAACTCTTTTACTCATTTGAGTTGTACTTTTGTTAATGATATATTGGTAAATTTGAAAATGAACAGCAGAAATAAAATAACATATAAACTTATCCGCTTTTGGAAACGGCTGGGGCCCGGACTTGTAACAGGTGCCAGTGATGATGATCCTTCAGGTATTGCTACGTATTCCCAGGCAGGAGCCGCGTATGGACTTTCCACACTATGGACTGCGATAATCACATTTCCGCTCATGGCTTCTATTCAGGAAATGTGTGCAAGAATCGGTTTAGTGACTTCACAAGGTTTAACAGGAACACTTAAAACAAATTATTCAAAACCTATTTTGTATTTAATGCTGCTGTTTAGTTTTCCTGCCATTGTAATGAACATAGGTGCTGATATTGCAGGAATGGGCGCTGTTGGTAATCTTTTATTTCCTTCAATTGATGCGGCTTTTTTCAGCATTTTTTTTACCATTTTACTCCTTGTGTTAATTATTTATCTGCCCTATCTGAAAATAGCCTCTGTTCTTAAATATTTGTGCATCGTGCTGTTAGTCTATCTGGTTGTTCCTTTTTTATATAAACAAGATTGGGGTGTAGTTTTGAAAGGAACTCTTATACCAACAATTAAGTTTGATAAGAACTTTATCAGCATTTTGGTTGCCATTCTTGGTACTACCATTTCGCCATATCTTTTCTTTTGGCAGGCAACCATGGAAGTTGAGGAAATGAAGCATAAGAATAAACATTTAGTGCTGAATAAAAAAGTAATGCACAACATGAAGCAGGATGTTGATTTTGGAATGTTGTTTTCAAATATTGTTATGTTCTTTATCATCCTCACAACAGGAACAGTTTTGTTTAATGGAGGCATTCATCAGATTGACACTGTTGAGCAAGCGGCCCAGGCATTGAAGCCTTTAGCAGGGAATTTGGCCTACCTCCTTTTTGCTGCTGGTGTAATTGGAACGGGACTTCTGGCAATTCCAGTATTGAGCGGTTCTCTATCCTACATTATTACGGAAACGTTTGGATGGGAGCAAGGCCTTGACAAAAAATTTCATGAAGCGAAAGCATTTTACATTATCATAGCAATATCACTAATTCTGGGATTATTGATGAATTACATAGGCATTTCGCCGATAAAAGCGCTGATTTACTCAGCAATACTATATGGACTTACCGCGCCGGTTTTAATTGCAATCATTCTGCATATCTCAAACAATAAAAAAGTTATGGGAGAATATACTAATGGGAGAGCGTCTAACATGCTAGGTTTTGCGGCATTAATTCTCATGACTGCTGCTGGAGGTGTTATGATTTATATGCAGATTGCAGGAATGTAAACCATTTTGATGAAAAAAATCAGACGGTTTAATTATTTTTTCTTTTTAAGCCACTTTGCCTTATTTTCTCCTTCGACAGCAGGTTCAATTCCACTGAGAATTGACTGCATTGAATAATATGGAAAGAATCTGTAAGGATTGTGTTCAGCATGAATATTGGAAATACGTACAACACCGTTTTTATCTGGATTTCTATCTTTGATAACTATTTTATTCATGAGGAATGTTTTTACCTTTTCCCTGAATCCAATTTTATTACCTAATTTATTCAGGACTTCCACTTTAAGATCATGGTAAATGAACTTCATTGTTCCGTAAGATGAATTTTTGTTTGCTGTAAATGAAAAGCTGGCGTAGTCCAATTGACCGCTTATTATTGAAATGTTTTTTGTATGCTGTATCATTGGATTAAAAGAAGCCAAAGGCATTGATGTACAGCTGCCGGAGCAATAAAAAAAATCTTCTGAATTTATTAATGGAAAAGTACAGGTTTCGCGAAACCTTCCTTGGTTCATAATATAGGCATTTAACTTTACAGTAATATTGCTCTTTTTAGAATACAATGATGTATCATTCTGGACTCCTGTGATAATTACATTAATTTTATTTAATGATAATTTCCCAGGTAAAATCATGGCGGGATTTAGTTCTTGATAGACAGCTTCTCCATTTTTCATTTCGATAGTATCTACAGATACAAAAAAGGGAAGACTCTTCAGAATTGCTTGGACAGAAGGCCTTATGATATGCTTTATCGGCAAGGTATTATCCCGGTAAATATCCATAGAGCATCCTGTAATACCAACTTTATTAATAACGAGCCAGTTATATTCAAAAAACAATTTAACATCCATCATTTTGGCTTCGATTTTTGAAGAAATGATTTTAACCCTGGTGATTTGGCGTCCGGCCTCTTCCGCAAATTCTTTTTTACTGAAATTAGGAACCACCTGTAATGAATCTATGGTCAAAGTAGAATCAATATAGGAGGTATACAACCGTTTGCCCTGCAAAGTGTATAGACCATTACCTATATGATAGAAAAACTTATTCATTACAATTTCAAATTTATCGGCAATGAACAATCTACTTGTTTTTTCCGTTTCAGAGTTCACATTAAAATTTTTGATGGATAAACTATTATCGTTACTGGAAAAAACAGATAATGTATCAGTTCCGTTTTTATATATATTTATTTTGGAATTCATTATATCAATATGACCAATTGAAAGTGAATTCAGCTGTTTTGAAAATAACTTGAATATGGAAAAATCATTTTCAGCCGGCTCCGCAGTCCTTTTCGGCATCCGCTTATACCCTTGAAATATAGATATCTGAGGCTGTTCAAACTCAACTCTGTCAATCAAAAGATCATGTCCGGTAAAATAAGGCAGTATAGAAAAATCTATTGTCCTCAAAATTTTTGCTTTAAAAACAAATTGCGCTTTTGAGCTGGTTTCTTTTATTACTGGTGCAATTATTATATTTTTTACTGTAATGGTACGAGTAAATATATTTATTGTCAATCCATCCAGTATTAATGCATATTGACCATGTGTAGATTCTGAAACCTGTTCCTTTACGCTTTCAATTATTTTTTTATTGAAATATACATTAAGAAGTATTCCTGAGATTAAAAAAATTATAACAAAGAATAATAGCGAAAAACCTGTAATACGGGCAATTTTTGACATTGACATTTTATTGTATTAATACACCATCAATTATAGTGCGGTGCAAATATAGTTAATATGACAAGGGAGCATAAGGATTAATATGCTTTTCAAAAATAATTTTGAAAGAATAATTATAAATTTATTGCAATTTCTATTCCTTTTTGATTTGTGCTCACGAATGTGTGAATCATGTAACTTATTCCAAAAGTTTTGTAAGACTCACCAGAATTATGCTGTTCATCTTTGCTGATATAAATCCAAAAAAATATCATCATGAAAAAAACAGAAAGAATTACTCTTGAAGAAAAACTTCTTGCCTCAATTAAAGAGATAATAAAGGCAAATAAGGCTGAACTGACGCGCAAAATTGAAAAAGCGGTTAAGAAATCTATTAAACAAATTGTGAAGAAAACCATTAAAAAAAAGAAAAGTGTTTCTCAAAAAAAAATCAGGAACAATAAAGCTATTCACAAATAAACTTAAATATCGTTTTATTAGATGCGGTTATTTTCTATGAAATTTGATAAATGGGTGTGGATGATTTTTTCAATTAGGCTCAATTTATAAAGAGTGAATGATGTAACTTATTTCTAAGATTATGTAACAAAGTTTTGGATTTTTAGATTGACATTTGTACCGTGAAAATTAATTCACAACTAATAATTAAAAACATGAACACAACAGAAGTAAAAGGAAACTGGAATGAGCAGAAAGGCAAACTCAAACAAAAATTTGCAATCTTAACAGATAATGACCTTATGTTTGCACAGGGTAAAAAGGATGAGATGCTTGGAAGGCTTCAAATCAAGTTGGGCAAAACAAAAGAAGAATTACGCAAAATTATTGCTGCGCTTTAATTACTGCTCCATTAAAAAAAAAGACACCGTTTAACGACATTCGTTAGGCGGTATTTTTTTGCTCTGAAAAATAATATTGCAATGTCTATTTATGAAAATATCGGCAATTTAATTTTTCAGCTGAAGATGTGTATTGCATAAAAAATTTATGTTACTACTTGAATTTACAATAAATTTTTAAGATGGAATATTTGGATGTATTTTGCATTGATCATGGGTTGCTTTTTATTTTTTCTTTGCAAAATGTGTGAATTACATAACTCTTTCCTAAAGTTGTGTAAAACTAATATTTATAATTATCCACAGATTTGCACTATGAAAATTTCTTCATACCTATCCGCAAGCAGCGGAATAAAAAAAATGAAAACAAATAAAATATTGTCGGCAATTGGAATAGCGTCAGTTGTTTTAATCGGCGGCTGCAAAAAAGATGAAACATCTGCTGCAAACCCTGTAAATCGTGAGGTAATTCCCACTCAAACTACGGTTCAGGCTGTTGTGTCGCTTTTAGGAGCATCCAACTTAGCCGTTCTTGCGGGTTCTGCAATAAGCAGCACCGGAGCAACCAGAATTACTGGTGATATGGGATTAAGTCCAGGTTCATCAATCGGTGGTTTTCCTCCGGGTATATTGATTGGTACAAAACACATTTGTGATCCAACAGCGGCTCAGGCGAAACTTGATTTAACAGCAGCTTATAATGATGCAGCGGGAAGGACATGCACTGATATAGTCACTTTGTCTGGAAATATAGGTGGACTGACACTTACTCCGGGACTTTACAAGTCAACATCGTCATTGGCAATATCATCAGGCGACCTAACTTTTGA